>SCRB01000655.1 GCA_004299545.1 Rhizobiaceae bacterium | reverse complement strand
AATCCGGCGGTGGTCCGGATAAGATCACGTCTGTTGATGCTCATTTTTCTCTCCCTTTTGTGAAGTTTTTTCTCAATGGCGACACTCGTGGAGCCGGACCCCCTGGCCTGCTCGCCCTCACTGAAGCCTTCTCTGGCTGTCCCTGTCAAAGAAATGGACCAGATCGGGCTCGGGCAGGAGCCTGATCGTCTCGCCCGGCGTGAACTGGCGCCTGTCGCGCAGCGCCGCCACGATCTCCTGGCCGTCTCCAAGCCGCGCGATGACGTGGGTTTCCGATCCCATGGGCTCGACCACCGCTACTTTCGCGGCGAATCCCTGGTCGTCGAGACGCAGATGTTCCGGCCGGAATCCGTATATGACGGGCTTGCCGTCACTGGCCGCCGGGGCCTTCCTGAGCGGCAACTTCTCTCCGCCCTCTGTCTCGAACACGGCCGAACCGTTGGATGCGATCTTGCCGCTGACGAGGTTCATCGCCGGCGAACCGATGAAACTGGCGACGAAGAGGTTGGCCGGATTGTCATAAAGGTCGAGCGGCGCACCGATCTGTTCGACGATGCCGTCGTGCATGACGACGATCTTGTCGGCCATGGTCATCGCCTCCACCTGGTCGTGGGTGACATAGATGGTCGTGGTCGAAAGCCGGTGATGCAATTGCTTGATCTCCGCGCGCATGGCGACCCGCAATTTGGCGTCGAGGTTGGAAAGCGGTTCGTCGAAGAGGAAGACCCGTGGATCGCGGACGATGGCGCGGCCCATGGCGACGCGCTGGCGCTGGCCACCGGAGAGCTGGCGCGGATAGCGATCCAGCAGCGGCTCCAGCCCGAGAATGCCGGCCGCCGTCTTCACGCGCTCGTCGATCTTCGCCTTCGGTGCCTTCTGCAGCATGAGCGAGAAGCCCATGTTCTGCGCCACCGTCATATGCGGATAGAGCGCGTAATTCTGGAACACCATCGCGATGTCGCGCTCCTTCGGCGGAACGTCGTTGACGATGAGGTCGTCGATCGCGATTTCGCCCGAGGTGATCCGTTCCAGCCCCGCCACCATTCGCAAAAGCGTGGATTTGCCACAACCCGACGGCCCGACGAGAATGACGAATTCGCCATCCTCGATCGACACGGAAACCCCGTGCAGCACTTCCGTTGCGCCGAAGGCCTTGCGTACGTCCCGGATCGTGACCGATGCCATTCAACCTCCCTGTGCAGCGGCTGCCTCCGCCCGTGCCGGGCGGCTGTGTTTCGTTTCTCTCAGAAGGGTTTTCGTCGAACGGTATATGCGCTGGAGATGGCGGTCGAATGCCGCGACCACCACATCCTTATCCCCGGTGCGCAGAGCCTTGACGATAGCGCGATGATCCGCGCGGCTAGCGTCGATCGCACCGGGCAGCGACATGGCGGAACGGCGGTATTCCATCATATAGGCGTACAGGTCCGTCACCATGTCCGCGAGCAGCTTGTTATCCGCCGCGTGATAGATCGCACTATGGAACTCGCGGTCGAAAATCAGGAAACGGAGGGGATCGTCCCCTGCCCGCTCCTGTTCGGCCAGCGAGCGGTCCAACGCCGCCAGCGTCGCCTCGTCCATATTTTGCGCCGCATCCGCGACCACCTCGCGCTCGATCAGGAGCCGGGCGGCGTGAACCTCCTCGAGGCCGTAACGATCAATGCCGCGCACGGGCATGATGCCCGCCTGCAGCGCCCCGACATCAGTGCTGGCGACACGCGATCTGGCGCCATGGGAAACATCGACTATCCCGCGCAGAAGCAGAACCTGCATGGCTCCGCGCACTGTTTCGCGGCTCACCCCGAACGCCGAGGCCAACTCACGCTCGCCCGGAAGTTGGTCGCCTATCCGCAGCACGCCGGTTGCGATGAGCAACGCCAGTTTCTCGCATACGATATCCTTTACCGAGCGCCGCTCCACGCCATGACGCAGTTCGGGCACACGCGCCAGCACGTCTAACTCTCGTCCGCCTCTTATGTTCGCCGACACATTCGTTGCCCAGTGGCCCGACCGCTAGGCCAGTATTGAGTGGTTTTCCCACCGCTCTGTCAAGGGCAGCCGGACAGCAATCCGGCTTCACGCGGCAAGTGCAGGGCCGGCGACCGCCTGTGCCGCCGCCTCGAAAAAAACCGTCCCTGCCGGCCATGCGGCGGGGACGGTTGAAAATCAGGCCGGAAATGCGCTCTGCGGCGCACCGGTTACCGGGGCGTACCCCGGATCTCAGCCCTTCTTGGCAGCCTTCTTGGGGGCGACCTTCTTGTGCGCGGACGTCTTCTTGTGCATCGCTTTCTTGTGATGGACGGCCTTCTTGTGATGGACGGCCTTCTTGGCCATCGGCTTCTTGGCAGTGGTCGTGGCCGTGGTCGTGGCTGCAGCGGTCGCGGCATTGGCCGGGGCGATCATCGGCGCCGAGAAAGCGAGGGCAACGGCAAGGCCGAGCGCGGAGAGAAGGGTCTTTTTCATAATGCAGGTTTCCTTTGCTGAATTTTGCGAACCAGGGATAGGTGCCACCGATTATTGGTCGATCGGTTGAACCCCAAGCAACCTCAGTGCTTCCGCATAGGCTCTGATGCCTTGCGCCTGTCTCTTGCCGGCGCAGTATCTTTTAGCCTTTTTCTGAAGTGCTCTCGCCTTGGCGGCTCGCTTGGCCTTGGCGTGTTCGGAGATTGCGTGGTTGAACTGGCGCTGCATTTCCTCGCAACGCTGGATGCGCGTGATCATCACTCTTTTCGCTGGCTTCGGCGTCACGGGTGCTGCCATCGCGGCGCTGGCGCAGAGGAAAGCGGCAGTGATGATGAGCAGTTTGCGCATTTCGGTCTTTCGCACGTCAAAGAGCGATTACGTCACTATGGCCAATCTTTTTTGCGTGCGTTTTTCCGAATTGCTGAATTTTGTTTCCCGCATGTAGAGATCGCCGGTCCGCGTGGCTGAAAGCTTGCCCGGAACAGGCAACACCGCCTGCTGAAAGGCCGCTCCGGCAGCACGATGCGAACGGAACGGCCCAAAAAAATTCCGGCGAAATGCCGGAATATCAACCCTTCTTGGCGATGTGCTTGTGGTGATGACGCACAGCGTGGTGATGGTGCTTGACGTGATGGCGATGATGCTTGACGTGATGATGATGCACAACGTGATGATGATGATGCTTCACCATGGTCGCGGCATCGGCGCTGCCGACCATCGGAACGGAGAACGCAAGCGCGACGGCAAGGCCAAGCGCGGCGAACAGGGTCTTCTTCATGATATTTCCCTCTTGGCGGCGGGCGACGCCCGACCGGCCTGTTGAACGTTGATGTGGCGGGAAAGTCCGAAAAGGCTCTCCCACCATCATCCTTTTCGCAATGATTCATGTCGAGGGTTTTTCTGGCTTGTTGAATTTTGTTGCGCGCGTGTTTCTGCTTGACCTGCCGCAGATTCGCCATCAGCACTGTTCAATCCCTTGGCGGTGCCACTAGTGTGGTGGATTTGAAATTCGTTACACCATGGATCGAGCGTGATGAATGAATTTCAAATCCGAAAACCACACTAGAATTATGGATCTACTAGTGTCCTTATCGAATCCGAAATTCGTGCGGTGCCTCCCGGAAATGATACGAATTTCGGATTCGGGACACTGGCGGGTGTAGATGGAAACAGGCGTGAAGACCGATGCGCATATTCTGATCGTTGACGACGACAGGGAAATACGCGACCTGCTGCAGGAATTCTTCCTCAAGCATGGCTTGCGCGTTTCCGTTGCCGGGGATGCGGAGGAGATGCAGGCGGCGATGCGGGGCATAGCCGTCGACCTGGTGATCCTCGACGTGATGCTGCCAGGCAAGAGCGGCCTCGACATTTGCCGCGAGATACGCGCCTGGTCGCGTGTCCCGATCATCATGCTGACTGCCGTTACCGAAACGGTGGATCGGGTCGTCGGCCTGGAAATGGGCGCCGACGATTATGTGCCCAAACCCTTCGACCCGCGCGAGCTTCTGGCGCGGGTGCGCGCCGTCCTGCGGCGGCCCGTAATGGCCGGGCCATCCCAGCGCCATGAACCGCAGGTCTATAAATTCGCGGGCTGGACGCTTGATTGCGCGCGCCGACGCCTGATCGCGCCCGGCGAGGTGCGCGTGGAACTGACGACGGCCGAGTTCAATCTGCTGCAGGCGCTGGTGAAAAGCTCGCAGCGCGTTCTCTCCCGCGATCAGCTGATGGAACTGGCGGGCAACGACAACGAATATGGCTATGATCGCAGCGTGGATATTCTCGTCAGCCGGCTGCGCCGCAAGATGGAAGACGATCCCCGTTCGCCCAAGCTGATCCTGACGGTGCGCGGCGGCGGCTATCAATTCGGCCCGGACATAGCGACGGAATGAGGCGGTTCCTGCCACAGACCTTGCCGGCGTGGTTCCTGTTGATCCTCATCGCGGGACTGGCGATCACGCAGGTCACGACCCTTTCCATCGTCAACAGGGAGAGGGCCGCCTCCAACAATCTCCTGGAGCTTTTCCGCCTGAGCGACCGGGCCTTCTCGCTTGTGAAACTGCTCAACGCCGTCAGTCCGGCGGAACGCACGCAACTTGCCGCGCGGCTGTCCAACTCCTCTTTCGTCGTGACGATCACCGATACGCCCGCGATCCGGACCGCAATCCCCGCCGATGACGACCTGGCGGAGCTGGAAGACGACATCGTCGCCCGCTTGACGAAATTCGGCGTCGTCGAAGCACGGATCAGGCGGGAATCCGCGGACACCTCCCCCGCTGAGCCGCCGAACTTCACACCCGATCCGGACGTCGGCCAGATCGAGCACGAATTCCTGCGTCTTGCCGCCAGCATATCCCAGAGCGCCCGCCTGCTGGCCTCCATCGAATTCAGGGACGGGCAATGGCTGAACTTCGTCATGCCGCTGACGCCGGTCAGCCCGCTCCTGACGGGACGGACGCTGGCGCTCATGGCGCTGGTCGCCGGCTTCGTCGTCATCCTTTCCATCTCGGCATTGCGCCGGCTGACCGCGCCCTATCGCCTGCTCGAGAGCGCCGTGAAAAGGCTGGGCGAGGACCTGAAGAGCTCACCCCTGCCTGAAGGCGGCAGTCATGAATACCGATCCGCCGCGCGTGCTGTGAACGCGATGCAGGCAAGGCTGCGCGATTATGTGGAAGATCGCGAACAACTGGCCGCGGCGCTGGCCCATGATCTGCGCACGCCGCTGACCCGCATGAAGCTCAGGCTGGAACTCCTGACGAACAGGAAGATCAAGGCCTCTCTCCTCCATGACGTGTCGGACATCGAGGCGATCTCGCGCTCCGTCGTCGATTTCGCCACCTTCGAGGTAAAGGAGGAAGCCGACGAGCGGATCGACATGCACTCCCTCGTCGATTCGATCGTCGACGCCTACAGGGAGGTATCCTTCGACGAAGAGGCCTTTCCTTCGCGCGGCCTCGTCTGCGTCGGGAGACCAATCGCGCTCAGGCGCTGCATCACCAACCTGATCGACAACGCCGTCACCTACGGCGGCAAGGCTCATGTCGGCCTGGAACGCGACGGCGACGATATCGTCCTCATGATCCGCGACGAGGGGCCGGGGATCCCGCAGGCCAAGCTGGACACGGTTTTCCGCCCCTTTACGAGGGTGGAGGGATCGCGCAGCCGCGAAACCGGCGGCTTCGGCCTCGGCCTCACCATCGCCCGCACCATCGCCAGGAGCTTCGGCGGCGATATCCGCCTGGCGAACAGGCCTGGCGGCGGCCTGATGACCGAGTTGCGCCTGCCTCGCGCAGAAAGCCCCGAGCCTGTGAAGCCCGAAGCCCTGCTCGCCAGGAACGCGTAAACGCCGGGTTGAGCGTCAGCGCCGCTTCTTGTTCTGGCTTCTGCTGCGCAGCCAGAAGATCGCAAAAAAGGCGGCGACAAAGGCGATTGCCAGAATGCCGGCGGCAATGGGAGAGACGCTGCCGACCGCCAGCATGATGCGCGGCATGAACACCCATGCCGCTCCGAATCCGAAAAGGATGATCGCGGCGGCAATCGCCGTTTTGCGGGTTTCTTCGGTCAAATCAACCACCCGCCATCGACAGGGATCGCCGCGCCGGTCGTGAAGGAAGCTTCGTCGGAAGCGAGGTAAAGAGCAAGCGCCGCCACTTCCTCCGGCTCGCCGACGCGCCCCATCGGCTGGCGCTGGACGAACATGTCGAGCGCCTTTTCCTTGCCGCCGACCGTCTTGCCGAGATCCTCGACACGCGCTTCCCATGACGGAGAGCGGATCGTGCCCGGGCAGATGGCATTGCAGCGTATGCCTTTCGCGACAAAATCAGCGGCAACCGCCTTGGTCAGTCCGATCACCGCCGCCTTCGTCGCCCCATAGGCATAGCGGTTCGGCGCACCCTTGAGCGACGAGGCGCCCGAGGACAGGTTGACGATCGAACCCGATTTGCCCCGCGCCTTCGCGCGCGCCAGCATGCCCGGCATGAATGCCCTGATCGTCCGGTGCATCGATTTGACGTTCAGGTCGAAGGAGAAATCCCAGTCCTTTTCCGTGCAGTCGAGCACGGTGCCATGATGGACGAAACCGGCGACATTGACCAATATATCGACCTCGCCGACCTTGGCGGCATAGGACTCGACGGCGCGCGTCGAAATAACGTTGAGCCTGGCTTTCTTCGCGCGTGCCAGGCCGTCGAGCTTCGCTCTGTCGACGTCGGACGCATAGACTATCGCTCCCTCTTGTACGAACGCTTCCGCGATCGCGCGGCCGATGCCCTGTCCCGCGGCGGTCACGACCGCGATCCTGTCCTTCAAGCGTCCTGCCATACTTTCCCTCGCCAAGTTCCGGGCAGCCGCCGCCGCCCGTTCCGGTCCCGTCTCCTACCAACTCTCGCCTCGATTGTCAGTGCAATACCCTGCCGTCGGCGCAATGGCCATACTCGGTCTCCACGGTGGCATGACCGATCTTGTGGCTTTGCGCGAGGCGAGCCTTTATCGCGACCGTCGCCTGATAGGCATCGGTGCCGTCCTCGAGGAGAGCGTGCAGCGTCGCCACGTTCCTGGAGCCGTCGAGCGACCAGACATGGACGTGATGGACGCCTTTCACGCCACGAATATTGGCGGCGATGTCGCGCGCGATCACATCGCGGTCGAGGCTCCTCGGCACGCCTTCGAGCAACACCCGCCCGGCGTCGCGCATGAGGCGCCCGGCGGCAACGAAGATAACCACTGCGACCACGACCGACAGAATGGGATCGATCGGATACCAGCCGGTCGCGATAATGACGGCAGCCGCGACGACGGCGGCTACCGACCCCAGCATGTCGCCCATGACATGCAGGATGGCGCCGCGCATGTTGAGGTTTTCCCGGTCGCCGCCATGCAGCACGAAGAAAATCCC
>SCRB01000654.1 GCA_004299545.1 Rhizobiaceae bacterium | reverse complement strand
GTCCGATGGCTATGCCGCGCTCATGCCGGCGCAATGATTTCCGTCCGTAGGGATGACGACGATGTTTGACGTACTTTTCGCATATGAAACACTCCGCCTCATCTGGTGGGCCCTGCTCGGCCTGCTCCTGATCGGCTTCGCGGTGATGGACGGGTTCGACATGGGCGTGGGGACGCTCCTCCCCTTCATTGCCAAAACGGATATCGAGCGCCGCGTGACCATCAACACGGTCGGCCCGGTCTGGGAAGGCAACCAGGTATGGTTCATCGTCGGCGGCGGCTCGATCTTCGCCGCCTGGCCTGCGCTCTATGCCGTGAGCTTCTCCGGCTTCTATCTGGCGATGTTCCTCATCCTGATGGCCCTCATCCTGCGGCCGGTCGCCTTCAAATACCGCTCCGAGCGGGAAAGCCCGCGCTGGCGGCGCAACTGGGACTGGGCGCTTTTCGTCGGCAGCGCCGTTCCCGCGCTTCTCTTCGGCGTCGCGGTCGGGAACACGCTGAGGGGCGTGCCTTTCCACTTCACCGACGATCTGAGGCCGATCTACGATGGCAACCTCTTTGGCCTGCTCAACCCGCCGGCGCTTTATTGCGGGCTCGTTTCGCTCGCCATGCTGGTCATGTTGGGCGCCGCCTGGCTTGCCTTCAAGGCGGAGGGGGTCATCGCGGACCGCGCCCGCAAGATCGGCCCGAAGGTGGCATTGCTGGCGGCCTTGTTGTTCGCCGGCGGCGGCGTCCTGGTCTGGCTTGGCTTTTTTGGCGGCTATCAGGTCACAAGCACAATCGTATGGGACGGACCGTCGAACCCGCTCCTCAAGACAGTCGCCGCCGATCCGCAGGCATGGCTGCAGAATTTCCGCGCGCATCCGGCGCTGTGGATCGTGCCGCTCCTCGGCATCATCGCGCCACTCGCGGCGATGGCGGGGTTCGGCGCGGGGAAATCGGGACTGACCCTGGTCGCATCGCAGATCGGTGTTGCCGCGATCATTGCGACGGTCGGCCTCGCCATGTTTCCGATCATCCTGCCGTCGATTACCAATCCGGGCCATTCGCTCGCCGTCTTCGACGCCTCGTCGAGCCGCGCCACGTTGCGCAACATGCTGATCGCGGCCGCGATCTTCCTGCCCCTGATCGTGATCTATACTTCGTGGGTCTACAAAGTCCTTTGGGGCAAGGTCAGCGAGAAAACGGTCAACGACGCCGGCCACTCGGCCTATTGAAGGAACGAAAGGGCCTGAACGATGTGGTACTTTTCCTGGATACTGGGACTCGGCCTCGCTGCCACGGTCGGCATCCTGAACGCGCTGTGGTACGAACTGCGCACCGTACGGGAGAAAGACGAGGCGAAGGCGCCCCCAATGCCGACTCCGTGACGATGCCGGTCTCCGCCCGGGCATTGATCTGGCGCAAGGTGCGTCAATTCTTCTCGAATAGATTAGGTCAGGACCCTGAAGGACGATGGCGATCGCCTGCCGGTCTGCCCGAAGATTGGAAATGGCCCCATCGATGCCCGCATCTGTCCTCGTCGTGGTTTCAGAACCGGCGCTTCGGCGTTCGATCGAATTCGTTCTGGGCGCGGAGGGCTACCGAGTAGGATCACTCACCCCGCTGAGAAGCGCGAAGGAAGCGGTGAAGAGAACCAACGTCGATTGCGTCGTGATCGACGAAGAGGAGGTGCTTGGCGAGCCGGCCGGTTGGGAATTGCTGCGGCAGATCATTCCGCCTATCGTGCTCCTCGCCTACAGGCTGCGCGAAATCCCGATCATCGAAGGCATCACCGTGGTGGGAAAGCCGATGCTCGGCGGCGCCCTCGTCAGTGCCATAAAGAGTGCGCTCTCGGGTCGCTCCGCGCAAAAGGGTGCGTTGCATCGGCCCGGGCAGCAATCGGGAGCATTGTAGCGATCTCCTCCGGGTGGATGTTCCCCGGCTGCTTTCCGCCAATACGTATTTTCCCGTAGGGACATAACCGAATTCCGCGTGTCTTGCCCCCATGGCATGGCTTGCCCAGCGAACCTTTGAGGCAACGCCATGCACGCTTTCTCCAGAATCGTTTCCGGCCATGCGGCGCCCGTCCGGCCCGCGCAACTGCGGGAGCAGCCGCAGGCTGTGAGTTTCCATGCCGCCGGATCAGAGATCTACGGCCAGGGCGAAAGGGCGAAATGCCTGTACCAGGTCGAATTCGGCGCGGTACGCGTCTACCGCCTGCTGGCCGATGGGCGCCGGCAGATCAGCGCTTTTTATCTCGCCGGCGAAACCTTCGGCTTCGAAGCCGACGCGGTTCACCATTTCTTTGCCGACGCGCTTGTCGCAACAGGCATTCGCATCATTCGGCCTTCGGCGACCGATATGGCGGCGCAACTGCTGCCTCTGGCACTCAGG
>SCRB01000653.1 GCA_004299545.1 Rhizobiaceae bacterium | reverse complement strand
CGCCCATATTGTCCCGCCGACGGCCGTTCTGTTCGACATCTCGAATATCCTGCCGGACACAAGCGGTATCGGCGTCTTCCTGCGCGGTCTTTTCGGCTACAATGCTTCCCCGACCCTGCCGCAGTTCGCGCTTTGGGCGATTTATCTGATCGTCGCTATCGGCTTCTGGAGACGTAGTTATGCTGCGAAGGCTCGATAAGGTTGTCCCCCAGCATGTTGTGATCGCCGGTGCCGGTCCGGCCGGCCTCATGGCCGCCCACGAGCTGATAAAGGCCGGTACCCGCGTCACGATCCTCGAAAAGCGTCCTTCGCTAGGCGGGCTGGGCGGTACGACCGTCTTCGAAGGCCGCCACGGCACCTATCGTTTTGACTTCGGTGGCCACCGCTTCATCACCCATAGCCCGGACCTCCTGCGGCTGGTCGATGACCTCGTAGGCGATGATCTCCTGACGGCGACGCGCCGAAGCGTCATCCGCCTCGGCGGCCGCACCTACGCCTATCCGCTTGCGCCGCTCGACCTTTTGCGCAACGCGCCGCCAAAGCTGCTTGCGGGAGCAGCGTTCGACCTCACAAAGAGGATGATGCGCCCGAAGAATCCCGCCGGCGCCGATTTTGCCAGCTGGACGGAAAGCCGTTTCGGCCGGACGCTCTACCGCACCTTCTTCGCGGGCTACACGGAAAAGCTCTGGGGCATTCCCCCCGACCGGCTCTCCGCCGACTGGGCGGAGCAGCGTATTAGCCTGGTCGATATCCGCGATGTCTTCCGCAGGCTCCTGCCCGGCGCCGCCGACAATCCCCGCACCTATGCGAGAAGCTATCGCTATCCGCGCCATGGCTTCGGCGTGATCTTCCAGCGCCTCGCCGAACGGCTGGCGAAGGAAGGCGCAAGCATCCGCACGGGTGTCTCGGTGACGGGTTTCGGCATCGAGCACGGCCATATCGCGCGCGTTCTCACTGATAACGGCCCGATCGGCTGTGATGCCGTCATCTCTACCCTGCCATTGCCGGAAATGGTCCGGATGACCGGCAGCAAGGCCAATCTCCGCTTTCGCGGCCTGCGCTTCCTGAATTTTTGCATGGCCGTCCCCGATGTCTCGCCGTGGACATGGCAATACCTCTCCGATCCCGACATCGTCGGTACGCGCCTTCAGGAACCGCGCCGCCGTTCGCCCGACATGGCGCCGCCCGGCATGTCGTCGTTGATGATGGAAATCCCCTGCGACCCGGGAGACGAATTGTGGACCATGCCCGATGACCCGCTTTTTGCGCGGATCCGTGGCGATCTCGTCAGCCTCGGCATCGACCCATCGCGTGTGACCGGCGAGATGTTTTCCGCCCGCGCCGCGACCGCCTATCCCCTGATGACGCTTGACTATCGGACGGAGCGCAACAGGGCGCTTGCACATCTCTGCAAGATACCCAATCTCGTTCAATGTGGCCGCCAGGGCACCTTCCGCTACATCTTCACCGATACCGCCATGGAGATGGGCCAGATGGCAGCAAAAACGCTTCTGGCAGGTGACGACCGCCGTGCAGCCATCTATGAGCATCGCAACGAAAAGACCGTCATCGAAGCTGAAAGTGTTGCCTGATCCGGGGAAACCTCATGCGCCGCCTTGCATTCCTGCTTGCTGTTTTCACCTTGTTCTCAGGAACGATTGTCCTGAAACCCTTACCTGCTGCCGCCTATTCCTACGCGGCAGCAGGCGCCGAGCCGTTGCTCGATGGACGCGAAGCACTTTTTTCGGCGCTTTCGGCGGGAAACTGGGATGCCGCGCAGAGGCCGTCGATG
>SCRB01000652.1 GCA_004299545.1 Rhizobiaceae bacterium | reverse complement strand
AGATGCACCCGTAGCTCAGCTGGATAGAGCGCCACCCTCCGAAGGTGGAGGCCACACGTTCGAATCGTGTCGGGTGCGCCATCTTCTCGTTGCCACGGCTGGAGTCGAGGTTCGAATCCCTGTCGCCCGTTCCAGATTCCCAGGAAATCAGAGCGTTATGATACGGCCGGCGGATCCGGCGTGCCCGAGACCTGTCGAGTGGCGAGTTCCGTGTCGTCCTGGAATTCGAGGTGCGGGGTGTGGCTTAGCGCGCCTGCGGCACGATGAAGCGCGAGCGGCTCGACTTTCTGGCGGACAATCCGCGTTTTACTAAGCGCTTTGCCTACTACGTCGGCCGTCGCTGCCGCCAGGCGTCGACCCGTGACTTTGCCAAGGAGCTGAAGCTCGATTTGGACCGTGGCGATGGCGCGACGCATAGCCGGCACGAAGTCTTCGACGAAGCCAAAAATCTTGCGAGGAATTCGGCGCATCAAACTGGTCGCGGATTCCCCTATCTATGCCTTCCTCGGCAGTGCTCTGGCAGCCGTAGCCCGCGTTGTTCACGAGCATATCGATCCGCCCGAACTTGGCCTAAGCAGCGGCGACGACGGCCTCAATCTGTCCCGGCTTGGTGACGTCAAGATCGACAGCGAGAACGCGGCTCTCGGCTCCGCTTCGATAACCGCCGCGTGCTCCTTTTTGCGGGCGGTCGCACCCAGGCGCCAGCCCCGGGCGACGCCGGAAGAGCAGGCGATCGCCAGCCAACAGGTGTGTCGTCGATGGGACTGGCCACAGGTCAGTCTCCCGGTGTGCTGGCTAGCGCCGCGGGGGCCTCGTCGCCGTCCCACCCCGGTCCTGCTGGGTGGGGTGAAGGCGGCGACTTCGCTTCGGGCCGCGATTTCTTTGAATTCAGGAGTCGACCAAGTTCAGAGCCGCTTGTTGCAATCGCTGGCCTTCGACCGGTATGCGCGACAGCGTCGCGTCGATTTCCTGCATGTCGGAAGAAGTGAGGACGACATCAGTCGCCCCGAGATTCTCTTCCAATCGATGGAGCTTGGTTGTACCCGGGATCGGCACGATCCAAGGCTTCTTTGCCAGCAACCACGCAAGTGCGAGTTGGGCGGGTGTCGCTCTCTTACCGCCTGCTATCTGTTTCAGCACGTCGACCAACGCCATGTTGGCCGCGCGGGCCTCAGGCGAAAAGCGCGGTCCAGCGTTCCGGAAATCCGAAGGATCGATCTTGGTGTCGGGTGTGATCGCGCCCGTCAGGAAGCCAGCACCTAGCGGGCTCCACGGAACGAAGCCGATGCCGAACTCTTCGCAGGCGGCGAGGATTCCGTTGTGCTCTACGTCTCTGGTCCAGAGCGAGTATTCGCTTTGCACGGCGGCCACCGGTTGGATGGCGTGCGCTCGGCGGATCGTCTGGGCGCTCGCTTCCGAAAGGCCCCAGTGTTTCACTTTGCCTTGGGCGATTAGTTCACGAACGCCGCCGGCTACGTCCTCGATCGGCACGTTCGGATCGACGCGGTGCTGATATAGAAGGTCAATTGAATCGACTTTCAGGCGGGTTAGGCTTCCTTCGACGGCCTTCCGAAACGTCTCGGGCCGGCTGTCCAGACCGTAGCGCGAGCCGTCCGCATTTATGCCGAACCCGAATTTTGTCGCGATGACCACCCGGTCGCGGTGGGGTGCAAGTGCATCACCCACCAACTCTTCATTGATGTAAGGCCCATAGACCTCAGCAGTGTCAAAAAAAGTCACCCCGCGCTCGACCGCAGCTTGGATCATCCTGACGCCTTCGGCGTGTTCGAGCGGCTTGCCGTAAGTCGTGTTCAGCCCCATGCAGCCGAATCCAAGGGCCGAAACCTCAAGGCCTCCAAGCATTCGTAATTTCATCTCAATCTCCTAGCGTAGCGTTTGGCCGGCAGGACCGCCGTCTACAACCGATATAAGTTAGAGATTTTGTTTTGATTAGACGGTATAATCCGCATATGTCTATGTCAGGATCGGATAAATGCGACGACAGGATTTTGGGGAGCTGAACGCCTTCATGGCCGTGGCCGAAGAACGGAACTTCACGCGTGCAGCCGCGAAGCTGGGCACATCGCAATCTACACTTAGCCATACTATTACTCGGCTTGAGGCGCGCCTCGGCCTTCGGCTTCTCACGCGCACGACTAGGAGCGTCGCGCCGACCGAGGCCGGTGAGCGGCTGCTGGAGACATTGCAGCCAGCCTTCGAAGACATCGACAGCAAGCTTGCCGCACTCACGAAGCTGAGGGAGAAGCCAGCAGGGATCGTCCGCATTAACGCCACCGAGCACGTCGCACAGACGGTGCTTTGGCCTAGGCTCAGGCGACTACTGCCGAACTATCCGGACATTGAAGTCGAACTCGTCGGTGAGGCAGGCCTGACGGACATCGTTGCCGGCCGCTATGACGCGGGCGTCAGGTTGGGGGAACTTATCGACAAGGATATGATCGCTGTGCGCATCGGTCCGCAGATGCGCATGGTGGCGGTGGGCTCGCCTTCGTATTTCGGGCGCAAGCCACCGCCGAAGACTCCCCAAGACCTTGCGGATCACGATTGCATCAACTTGCGTCTGCCCGTCGGCGGGATCTATTCGTGGGAATTTGAGAGGGATGGTCGCGAGTTGCGTGTCCGCGTCAAAGGTCCTCTCGCGTTCAGCAACGGGACGATGATAGTGGAGGCGGCAATCGACGGATTTGGCATAGGGTACGTGACTGACGACTATGCTCAGGAAGCGATCGCGCGCGGTCGTCTCATCGGTGTGTTGCAGGACTGGTCGCCGCCCTTTGCTGGCTACCATCTCTACTACCCCAGCCGCCGTCAGCTCTCGCCAGCCTTCGCCGTAGTTGTTGAAGCGCTGAGATATCGCGACTAGCCTTACAATGGCATTTCTTTGACTTGATATGGCCCTGAGTTCGCGCTCCGACCGTCCTCCGCCTAGCGCGAAAATGTCAGGGCGTCGCGAGAAACTGGATGATGTCCCGGCGCTTCTGCTCATCCGGGACTCGTTGCGCCATACGCGTGTCAGGCACCAAAGCGGCCAGGTCGGCAAGGAAGCGGTCGAGGATTTCGGGAGCCCAGGTGATCCCGGAACGCTTGAGAGCCGGCGAGTAGTTGAAGCCCTCGACGCTACCCGCGGTCCGACCAATCACGCCCTGTAAGGTCGGCCCCAGACCAATGCGCGGTTGTGCTACCTGATGGCAGACGCCGCATTGCCGCTGGAAGAACGCGCGTCCGCGCTCAGCGGTACCCTCCTGCGCTCCTGCCAAGTCGGACTGAGCCATGGCGAGTAATGCCACGAGGATGAACAGCTTGAACCGATACCGCATGTCTCCAACTTCGATCGCCAGCAAGAGCAAATATTCCGCAGTTCCTGTTGTCGTGTAAGTCGTGCCAAAGAGGCACCATCTGGAGGCCCGAAAGGGCAGCCGTCACAGCCATTGCTACGAGTGACGGCTTTTCTCAGGCGTTGGCCGGTACCCTTCCAATCGGAAGCTTGCGCAGTCGCTTGCGCGAAGTTCCATCTGCTCCATGGAGTGTTGCGGCTCCTCCTGGAGTTGGAACCAGCCGGGGGTCGCCTTGATCACCTTCCACAGCTTGCCCGGGACCGCGATATGCGGAAGCTTCGATAAGTTCAGAGCGGTATCGATCCGCTCATGGAGATCGCTCTTCGCAAGCTCGACCCAGTCCGGGTTCATCACCAGCCCCTTTCCGACGGCGACCAGAGGCAGCCCCAGCGCCAGAGCGGTCCCGGCCTGATCGGGCTTCCGGATCCGGCCGGCGGCAACGACCGGCAGGCGCCCTTCGACGCGCTCAAGAATCAACTCGATCGTCGTCTTCTGATCCGGAGCGCCGACGGGCCTGGTCTCGAGAAGGTCCGGAAGCGAGGCGTGGATGTAATCGGCACCGCTGTCGCCGAGCCTGTCGATAAGCGCAAGGGTGTCATCGACGCGCAATCCGTCTTCGTCGGGCTCGTCCGGGGAGATGCGGTAGCCGAGAAGGAACGGCCGTGTGGCGTGATCAGAGATGACCTGCTTGACGTGCTTTACGACCGCCAGCGGGAAACGCATACGATTCTCAAGCGATCCACCCCACTCGTCCGCGCGCCGATTGAACTTCGGTGAGAGGAAGTTCTGGATCAGAAAGCCGTGCGCGCCGTGCAATTCGATGCCGTCGAAACCCGCCTCGATCGCGCGCCGCGTCGCCGC
>SCRB01000651.1 GCA_004299545.1 Rhizobiaceae bacterium | reverse complement strand
TGATGAGAATCCCGTCAACCTGCTGAACCCCAAGCTGCGAATTGATGACGATCGCGGGAAAGGCCGCGATAAAGACGACCGAAGCCTGTGTCATGGTCGACACGCCGAACCAGAGGATGGCAATCGGCACCCAGGCGAAAGGCGGGATATAGCGCAGCACTTCGAAGACCGGATTCACAATGGCGCGAAACCAGGACATCCAGGCGAAGGACACCCCGATCGGAATACCGAGAACGACAGCCGCCGCCACACCGAGCGACCAGCGTTCGAGGGACCCCGATATGTGACCCAAAAGCGTCGACCCACCGAACGGGTCGACCATAAGGTCGGCGAAACGCGAGACGACGACGAAAGGCGAAGGCAGGACGCGCGTCCCGATCCAGCCGAAGAGTGATGTGGCGGCGATCCAGAGGAAGAGAAGCAGCGACAGCGAGACGACTCCGTAAAGGGTCGCCCGGAGGTTCTCCGATCTGTATGGTGCCCGCTTATACCGCATCGGCTCTCACTCCCCCGCCCTATGGCGCACCGACCAGGGCGCGAGCACATAGGTTGCGAGTTGCATGGCTGCCGACAACAGGCCGCCAAGAATACCGATCAACAGCATGGCGACCAGCAGGACGTCGGTGTCGAGCATGCGGGACGCGTTCAGCGCGACGTAGCCGAGGCCGGCGGTCGCCGCGAGCAATTCCGCCGCGATCAGCGTTGTCCAGGCATTTCCGAGCGCGATCCGGGCGCCGGCGACAAGCGTCGGAAGAGCTGTGCGGCATACAATGCGGGTCAGTATCCGGCGGTCGCTGGCGCCCAGCGTTCTGCCTGCATCGATCAGAAGCTTGTCGACCGAGTAGACCGACTGCATCGAATTCATTAGCCATGGAACAAGCGCGGCGATAAAGACGACCGTGATCCTGGCCGGGTCGCCTATGCCCATCCACACGAGCGTCAACGGAATCCAGGCGAGAGGCGGGACCGGGCGCAGAAGCTGGAAGATGGGAAAGACGATCCATTTCAGTCTTTTCCACCAAGCCATCGCAATGCCGAGAGGCACGCCGACAAGGCCACCCAGAACCCATCCCGCCAGGACGATGGAAAGCGAGCTGAAGATGTGCCACTGCAGGGTGGAGCCGAGATAGGGCCGCGTCCACATTCTGAGAAAACGATGGAAGACGGCCTCGGGCGAAGGGAGCATCAGCTTCGACACTGGTCCCCCTGCCCTGGTCAGCCACGCCCAAAGCAAGACCCATCCGGCGCAGGCGGCGAAGCTAATCAAAAAAGTGCGCGACGCCTTGAGCCGGCGCATCGGCAATTATCCTCCCTGCAGTGTCGCTGGCTCGCTCACGATACCGGCGCTGACGGTAAACGTTAAACGATTAACCGTCAACATTCTCCACGGGGTCAGGATCTAATTTTTCTCGGCATCTCAGTCAAAGCTCATTGCTCGGTAAAAAACATATATTTACAGCCGTATGCGGTAGAGAGAGCACAATTGTGAGGGCGTAATATCTTCGCCGATATTGCCAATTTCGAAGGCAGAAGTTAATCGTTTAGCAAATCATGAAAAGTCGCTATGTCGGATAAGCTGAAGAAGCGCCCCTCGATCAAGGACGTAGCGGCCCTAGCCAGTGTCTCTACGGCAACGGTTTCGCACGTCTTCTCGGGTAAGAAGCAAGTGAACGAAACACTTGCGCTGAGGGTGCGGGCCGCAGCTGCCGAACTTGGCTATGCAGTCGATCCTGTTGCGTCGAGACTGCGCTCGGGCCGTGCGCGCGTCGTAGCGGTCATTGTCCCCGATCTCGAGGACCTGTTCATCAATCGCTTCGTGTCCTTGATCGAATCGCGTGCCCAGCAGGCTGGCTTCGATGTCGTTCTAGCCTGTTCGCGCAACAACCCGGAGATCGAACGGTCGCGTTTGCGCGCGCTGATCGCCTGGCGGCCGGCCGGCATTGTCGCGATACCATGCGGCGACAGCATCCCCGAAGAATTGCTCGACGAATATGGCAATACGCCCATCGTCGGCGCAGATCGCATCGAGCCGGGGAGTGCGCCATTCGATACGGTGACGGTCGACAACCGCAACGCTGGGCGGAAAATCGCTGATTTCCTTCTGACACAAGATGTCCGCTCCGTCCTCCTCGTGACGGCCACATTGAGCATTCTCAACATTCGCGAGCGCATACGCGGCGCGACGGACCGGATTTCCGAAAGCGCCGACGTCCGTGTCGAGATCATCGAGATCGGGATAGATCCAGTCAGCGGAGCCGGTAAATTGGCTGCCTTGCTGAAAAGCAAACCGAAGCCCGATGCGGTGGTCGGCCTAACGAACGTGACCACACTCGCCGCACTAGCCGCCTTCGCCGAGGTCGGGCTGGAGGCACCGAAGGATATCGCTCTCGTGGGATTCCACGATTCGCTTTGGATGACCGCGCGGAAAAATCCCGTAACGACCGTTGTCCCCCCGGTCGATGAGGTCGCCCGGCTTGCATGGGAGCGGCTCGAGCGCCGAATGGCTGGCGACAGATCGCCCGTGCGTAGCATCATTCTTTCCGCCGAACTGATCCAAAGAGCGTCGACAAGATGACGCCCCAGTTTCAAGGAAAGCTTTACGCCTCGCCAGCCTCGGGCCGGCTTCTTTTTAGCTCCGATCTTTACCTTGCCATCAGTGAAGTCGCGCGCGATGGTAGCAGCGGAATGCGCATAGAGAGCCTGGTGACTTGGTCCAAGGGCAAGGCTAAAAGGATAGCGTCCCAGCCTTCATCGCCGAACTCACCCGTGCGGCGAACAAGATCGAGCAGCTGACCAGGCCGGAGCGCGCCAGGCTCTTGCAATGCACCGCGACGCTTCGCGATTATCGCTAGGGATAGCTGACCATGGAAGGTAAGTGGCGAAATTACGTCGCCACACCAAGACAATTATCGCCCTGCCGTCTGCTTGCGCTCCGTTCCCCTGGCGAGATAATATGGCCGTATAAGGATCTCGGCGGGAATATGCCATTCCTTGTCAGCACCTCCGTCGCGCGGGGCGATGAGCCGATCACCTCCGCAAGCGCCTTTCGAGGCAGGTTGAACAGCTCCATGTGCGAATGAATGGCTTCCACCGGATCCGGCGCTTCAATCGGGTAATGCTTGTCCTCATAGGCTTCGATCAGAGCGGTAAGCACATCGAAGCGGTCGCCATCGGGCGAACCGATTTCGGGTCCTGCCTACGATTGCATGTATCTGTCGGCGGCCCGTCGGACCGGATCAAGATATGTGACTGCCGAGCCGCGTTTGCTGCGCATTGTGGCGGAGCACGCGCCAAGCGAAATCGCGCGACTGTGTGTACTGCTCTCAGATATCCGCAATGATGCCCAATAGGCGCGGGCTTTGCTGCGCGATTCCTCGTTCCAGTCGACGTTGTCAAGCGAATCGAGGATTTGACCCCTTTGGCGAAGTGAAGAAC
Source organism: Rhizobiaceae bacterium (assembly GCA_004299545.1). GTDB lineage: Bacteria > Pseudomonadota > Alphaproteobacteria > Rhizobiales > Rhizobiaceae > Mesorhizobium_L. The sequence goes on along the minus strand of SCRB01000651.1, from coordinate 769 downwards.
TGACCCCCTTCATTGGTTAGTAGTTTCGTTGGTTTCGAGCGCCGGTCCGGTCTTCTGCATAAGGCCGGATCGGCTTTTCGCGGAGGCGACAGCTGTCGCCCCGGATAGTGATCACCGTCGAGTGGTGAAGGAGGCGATCCAGGATCGCCGTGGCAACAACGGGGTCTCCAAAAACACTCCCCATTCGCCCACGGAGCGATTGGAGGTAATCAGGATCGATCCCTTTTCGTAACGCCGCGTGACCAACTGGAAGAACAGGTGGGCGGCATTGGCCTCGAAGGGCAGATAGCCCAGTTCGTCGATGATCAGCAGCTTCGACCGCGACAAAAGTCGTCAACTGCTTGTCGAGCAAGCCGTCGGCATGCGCCTTGGCCAGCGTCGCGACCAATGTGGCCGCCGTGATAAACTGGACGTTGTAATTCTGGCGGATTGCTTCGCGGCCGAGGCTGACGGCCAGATGCATCTTGCCTGTTCCCGGCGGCCCGAGGAACAAAACCGTGTCGCCATGAGCGATCCAGCGGCAGGTCGCCAGTTCCCTGATCTGCTCCTGATCCAGCGAGGGCTGCGCCTCATAGTCGAAGCCGTCCAGCTCGCGCACGAAGGGGAACTGTGCGATCTTGCTCGACATGGAGATGCGCCGCTCGTCGCGGCGTGCAATCTCGCGCGACACCAGGAAGGCCAGCGCCTCGCGTAAGTTCATCTTCGAGCGGGCCGCTTCATCCAGCAACGTAGCGAGCTGGTCGCGGATCGCCGTCAGCTTCAGCCGATC
>SCRB01000650.1 GCA_004299545.1 Rhizobiaceae bacterium | reverse complement strand
CCCAAGGGGGATGGTCTGCCGCGATCGGTGGAAAGCCTGTGGATAATCGGTGCATGACCGGTGCATGACGCAAGATGTTGTGGAGAACAAAGAGGGAAGACGCGGCAATCAGCGATTCGTCGCCCCTTTGTTCTTCCTCTGATCCAAAGGTTAAGGCCATCTTCGGGAAATCGCTCTCTCCGCTTCATCTCTTGTCAATATTTCCTAATGAAATCTGACAGTTGGGGAGACAAGGAAAGCATTGGGAAAGGTTTCCCCTGCAAGCCGTTAACCTTTACGGCGCGTCGCGGCGGGAATGGGCTGCGAATGACTCAGGATCTGGTGCGGGCCTGTCGCGCGACATCAAGATGTAGAGGGGAACAAAGCCTGAATCGAGGAGAGTCAGTGATTCGTCGCCGATTCGTTCCAGACTCGTTCCGACTCTTAACAGGGAACTCGTTTCGGGTTTTGCGGGCGGGCATAATTCCTATATGTGTCGCGACCGCGCGCGCCGTGAGGCGCGCGATCCCATTCGCCGCGACCCGGCCTGAAGGCCCGTATTCGAGATGAATCTCCACGCATCCTCCAATCTTCTCCCGGTCCATTCCGGCCGCGACGTCACCGCGATCCTCGGACCGACAAACACCGGCAAGACGCATCTCGCGATCGAGCGCATGATCGCGCATGAAAGCGGCGTCATCGGGCTGCCGCTGAGGTTGCTCGCCCGCGAAGTCTATGGCCGCATCGCCGAAAAGGTCGGCGCGGCGCAGGTGGCGCTCCATACGGGAGAGGAAAAGATCGTGCCGCCCGGTGCCCGCTTTTCCGTCTGCACCGTGGAAGCAATGCCGCGCGAGACCGATGCCGCCTTCGTGGCGATCGACGAGGTCCAGCTTGCCGGGGACCTGGAACGCGGCCACGTCTTCACCGACCGTATCCTCAGCCTCAGGGGACGGCAGGAGACGCTCCTTCTCGGCGCCGACACGATGCGCGGCATCCTCGAAAGGCTGCTCAGGGGAATTTCCGTCATCACCCGGCCGCGCATGTCGCATCTCGCCTATGCCGGGCAGAAGAAGCTCACGCGGCTTCCCCGACGCTCCGCCATCGTCGCCTTTTCCGCCGACGAGGTCTATGCGATCGGGGAACTGATCCGGCGCCAGCGCGGCGGCGTGGCGGTGGTAATGGGCGCACTCTCGCCGCGAACGCGCAACGCGCAGGTAGCGCTCTACCAGTCCGGCGATGTCGACTATCTCGTCGCTACCGATGCGATCGGCATGGGGCTCAACCTCGATGTCGACCATGTCGCCTTCGCGCAGGACAGGAAATTCGATGGCTTCCAGTACCGCGACCTGACCGCCGCCGAACTCGGCCAGATCGCCGGCCGGGCCGGCCGCCATGTCCGCGACGGCACGTTCGGTGTGACAGGCCGGGTCGATCCGCTTGGCGACGATCTCGTCGAACGGATCGAGTCCCACGATTTCGATCCTGTGAAAGTGCTGCAATGGCGCAGCACCGCCCTCGATTTCTCCTGCCTCGATGCTCTCAAGCGTTCGCTCGACGCGACGCCGGAGACGGAGGGCCTGACGCGGGCGCTCGCGGCGGACGATCAACGCGCGCTCGACCGCCTCTCTCGCGAGCCTGAAATCCGCGACATCGCCGTCTCGCATGCCAGGGTCTCGCTTCTGTGGGACGCGTGCGCGCTTCCCGACTACCGCAAGATCGCGCCCGCGCAACATTCCGATCTGGTCGGCTCGATCTATCTCGATCTGGTGCGCCGCGGGCATGTCGACGAGGATTACATCGCCGAGCAGGTGGCGCGCGCCTCCTCGACCGAGGGCGATATCGATACGCTTTCTGCGCGCATCGCCCAGATCCGCACATGGACTTTCGTCTCCAACCGGCCGGGCTGGCTTGCCGATCCGACACACTGGCAGGAAAAAACGCGCGAGACCGAGGATCGCCTCTCGGATGCCCTGCATGAACGATTGACGAAACGCTTCGTAGACCGCAGGACATCCGTTCTCATGAAGCGCCTGAGAGAAAACAGCATGCCTGAAGCCGAAATCAGCCCGTCCGGGGAGGTCCTCGTGGAAGGACATTCCGTCGGAGAATTGCAGGGGTTCCGTTTCACTGCCGACCAAAGCGCCGAAGGCGAGGACGCCAGGGCGGTGCGATCGGCGGCGCAAAAGGCGCTGGCCGCCGAGTTCGACCAGCGCACGGAGCGCTTCGCGAGCGCCGGGAACAGCGATTTCGCACTCGCCTCGGATGGTACGCTGCGCTGGATCGGCTCGCCGGTCGCGACATTGGTCGCGGGCGACGATCCCTTCAAGCCGCGCCTCATCCTGCTCGCGGACGAGCAGTTGACAGGACCCTCGCGCGACAAGGTGCAGGCGCGTGCGGAGCGCTATGTCAATTTCCAGATCGAGACGCTGTTGAAGCCCCTCGTCGACCTGAAGGGAGCTGAGCAGCTTTCCGGCATGGCGCGTGGGATCGCATTCCGGCTGGTCGAGAATTTCGGCCTCATCAACAGGCGCGACGTGGCATCCGACGTGAAAGCGCTCGATCAGGAGGCGCGCGGCGCGCTGCGCCGTCTCGGCGTCCGCTTCGGCGCCTATCATATTTTCCTTCCCGCCCTTATCAAACCGGCGCCGGCGGGCCTTCTGACTTTGCTATGGGCGCTCGTCCATGACGGCAAGGAAAAAGCCGGCTTCGGCGACGTGGTCCATGCGCTCGCCGCTGGCCGTACCTCGCTTGTGCGTGATCCGGCCTTCGATCCTGCTTTCTACAGGCTGGCCGGCTTTCGGCTGCTCGGCCGCCGTGCCGTGCGCGTCGATATCCTCGAGCGCCTGGCGGATATCATCCGCCCCGCGCTGTCGTGGAAGGCCGACGGCAGCGTTCGCCCGACGGCGGCCTTCGACGGCAACGCCTTCCTCGTCACGCCCGCCATGATGTCCATCCTTGGCGCCAAGGCCGAGGACATGGAGGAGATATTGAAGGGCCTCGGCTATCGCGCCGATGTGAAGACCGCGGCGGAAATCGAAGCGCGGATCGATGCCATCGACGCGGCCTATGCCGAAGCCGAAGCAGAAAAGGCGGAAGAGAAGCGCCGTCAGGCCGCTCTGGCTGAAGCGGGCGCGCAGGCGGGCGAGATCGGCGCAGTCACCGAAGCG
>SCRB01000649.1 GCA_004299545.1 Rhizobiaceae bacterium | reverse complement strand
ACGCGCGCCAGCATGGCGCGCGTTTCCGGCAAGCTGACGGCCATGGCGCGGGACGGCGTGATCCGCCCGCATATCGGCCAGAGCTTCGCCTTCGAAGACCTGCCGCGGGCGCTTCAGGCACTGGCCGGACGCCGCACCACCGGCAAGGTCGTGTTGACGCTGGCAAGCGGGGAGCGGCGGTAATGAACGATCTTCCGCGTCATCTTTTCGAAGGCATCCGTGTGCTCGACCTCACCCGCGTGATGTCGGGGCCGTTCTGTACCGCGATGCTCGCCGATCTCGGCGCCGGGGTCATCAAGGTGGAGATGCCCGGCTTCGGCGAGGAGGGCCGTTTCTTTGCCCCGCATGTGAACGGGGAAAGCACTTATTTCGCGCTACTCAACCGAGGCAAGCGCAGCATCACCGTCAATATGAAGTCGCCGCAGGGCCTTGCCCTGATCCGTGATCTGGCAAAGCGCGCCGACGTGCTGGTTGAGAATTTCCGCCCCGGCGTGATGGATCGGCTCGGCCTCGGCTATGAAAAGCTGCAGGCCGACAACCCGCGCCTGATCTATGCCTCTATCTCGGGATTCGGACAGGAGGGTCCATTTGCCGACTGGCCGGCATTCGACCTGGTCATCCAGGCGATGAGCGGGTTGATGAGCGTCACCGGCGAGCGCGACGGGCGCGCCACCGCGGTTGGCGAGAGCCTCGCCGACGTCACGACCGGCATGTTCGCCGCGTGGGGCGTCGCCGCCGCGCTCTACGACCGCGAACGCACCGGACGAGGCCGCAGGCTCGAAGTCGCCATGCTCGACTCGGTCTTTTCGATGCTGCTGACCAATCTCTCGCGCCGGCTGTTTACGGACCGGCCCGTTGGCCGCGTCGGCAACCGCCATCCCGAAACCTACCCCGTCGACAGTTTTGCCACCCGCGACGGCGAGATTGTGCTGGTCGGCTTCTCCGACGCCATCGTCAAGCGCATCTATGAGGCGATGGGCCGGCCGGAACTGGCCGACGATCCGCGCTTCAGGACCAACAGCGACCGCAACGAACACGAAGCCGAACTGCGTCGGATCATCGGCGACTGGGCCGCGGCCCTGACGCGGGACGATGCGCTCGCCAGGCTGCAGGCTTGCGACGTGCCGGCGGCGCCGGTTTGGTCTCTCGACGATCTTCTGGCGAGCGGGCATGTCGAGGCACGCCAACTGCTCCAGCCGGGCACCAACGGCAAGCTCGGCGATATGCAGGTCGTGCCGCAGCCCGTGCGCTTTTCCGACGCCGATCCGGTGGAGCCGATGCGCTCGCCGACCCTCGGCGAGGATACCGACGACGTGCTGCGCGACGAACTCGGCCTCGACGAAGCCGCGATCGCCGGACTGCGGGCAGCCAGGGCCATCTGAAGGACGATCCATGCTCAACTCGAACGAACGGACTATCCGCGCGCCGCGCGGCAATACGCTCAACGCGAAATCCTGGAGCACGGAAGCGCCGCTGCGGCTTTTGATGAACAATCTCGATCCGGACGTCGCGGAGCGGCCGTCGGATCTTGTCGTCTATGGCGGCATCGGCCGCGCCGCACGCAACTGGGAAGCATTCGATCGCATCGTCGCGACACTCAAGCGGCTCGACGACGACCAGACGCTGCTGGTGCAGTCGGGCAAGCCCGTCGGCGTGTTCCCCACCCATCCCGGCGCACCGCGGGTCATCATCGCCAACGGCAACCTGGTTCCGAAATGGGCCGATTGGGAGCATTTCAACGAACTCGATCGGAAGGGCCTGATGATGTACGGCCAGATGACGGCCGGGTCATGGATCTACATCGGATCGCAGGGCATCGTTCAAGGCACTTATGAGACCTTTTCCGAGATCGGCCGCCGGCATTTCGGCGGCAGTCTCGCCGGCCGCTGGATCCTGACCGCCGGCCTTGGCGGCATGGGCGGCGCGCAGCCGCTCGCCGCAACGATGGCGGGAGCCTCGATCCTCGTCGTGGAATGCCAGCCAAGCCGCATCGAATTCCGCAAGCGTACGGGCTATCTGCAGCGCTCCGCCGACAATCTCGACCAGGCGCTGGCGCAGATTGCCGAGGCGACCGCGGCCGGCAAGGCAATCTCGATCGGCCTCATCGGCAATGCCGCGGATGTGTACGCCGAAATCCTTCGCCGCAGCCTCGTGCCGGATGTCGTGACGGACCAGACGTCAGCCCACGATCCTGCGCACGGTTACATGCCGGCCGGCTGGACGCTCGATCAGTGGATGGCACGCCAGGAGAGCGATCCGGCCGGAACGGCCGACGCCGCGAAGCAATCGATGGCGAAACAGGTGGAGGCGATCATCGCCTTCAAGACCAAAGGCGCAATAGCGCTCGACTACGGCAACAACATCCGCTCGATGGCGAAGGAAAAAGGAATCGCCGACGCCTTCACCTATCCCGGTTTCGTCGAAGCCTATGTGCGGCCGCTGTTCTGCCTCGGCAAGGGACCGTTCCGGTGGGTCGCGCTGTCGGGCGATCCCGAAGATATCTACCGCACCGACGCAAAGGTGCGCGAACTCGTTCCTCATGATGCCTTCCTCGGCAACTGGCTCGACCAGGCGCGCGCCAATATCCGGTTCCAGGGCCTGCCGTCGCGCATCTGCTGGCTCGGCCTCGGCGACCGCCATCGCGTCGGCCTCGCCTTCAACGAGATGGTCGCGCGCGGCGAACTGAAGGCGCCGGTCGTCATCGGCCGCGACCATATGGATTCGGGCTCCGTCGCCTCGCCGACACGGGAGACCGAGGGGATGCTGGACGGTTCGGACGCGGTCTCCGACTGGCCGATCCTCAATGCGCTCTTGAACTCCGCCTGCGGCGCCACCTGGGTATCGTTCCATCACGGCGGCGGCGTCGGCATGGGCTATTCGCAGCATTCCGGCATTGCCCTGATCGCCGACGGATCGCCGGAGGCGTCGGAAAAGATCGGCCGCGTCCTATGGAACGATCCGGCGACGGGTGTCATGCGCCATGCCGATGCCGGCTACGAAACCGCCATCGACTGCGCCCGTCATAACGGTCTCGACCTGCCGGGTATCCTATAAGGGACCCGCCGGAGCCAGGCTCTATCGTCTGGCGAAGCCTTCGAGCGCGCCGGCGTTCCTGTCAGCCGCGGCGCGCTGGGCTACTGGGTGATCGGCTCGAGCGAAAGGCGCCTCATTCGCGTCTACGACACGCTGAAGCTGCGGCTCAGATCCCAGACCGTCATCCACGGCCACGAGACCACGGTCCAGATGCTGAAAAAAGGACAAGGCTCCCACCAGCACCTCATACATGTTGGCCTATCGCGGCGGCAAGGACAGCGGGCAGCCGATCGTGCTGTTCGATTATCAGCGCGGTCGCGGGCAAGAATAAGTTTCTCCGGCCCGGCGCCGTAAGAACGGCAATAACTACCACCCAGGAAAAAGCTCTCCAGGTTTCGCCAAATGACGGTGCCCTTATCGAAGCCGTCCGGATGGAAGGCCAGGATTATCCGCGCCGACCCATCCCGGCGATCCGGCTCTCAGATCTTGTGCTTGAACTGAGCGACATTGTCTTTGGTGATACGCAGCACGCCAGTGCTGATCTTCTCCGGCAGCGGGTTCAGGCCGGCGGTCCTCCAGTCCGGAACGACCTCCATTGTGTTCTGATTCCACCAATGGAGAAGGTGTACCCCGAGGAATGTCTCATCGAACGACTTTTGCCCGACCGAACCGGCGATGACACCCTTCTCGATATAGGGCAGCATGTCATCGTTGCGGTCCTGGGCGATAATCTTGATCTTGCCCGCCTTGCCCGCTTCGGTGACGGCGATCGCCGCGCCCTTGCCGCTGTCGCCATCCGTGCCGCCGATACCGACGACGTCAGGGTGGGCGACGAGCGCCTGCGAATAGGCTGTCGGCGCGAAGGACGGATCGGCCTTGTCGTTCACGACATCGACGACCTCGATATCCGGCGTATTCTTCTTGAAGTATTCCTTGTAGCCCTCGACCCGCTGTAGAACCGAAGGCGCCGGGAACGTTCCGAGGAGCACTTTGCCCTTGCCGCCTATTGCCTTGGCAAGCATCTCGGCGCCGACCTGGCCGGCCTCGAAATTCGATATCCCGAGATAGGTCACTCGTTTCGACTTGGGTGCGTCGCCAATGATCATGGCGACGGGGATGCCGGCCTCCGCGGCGCGATTGATGCCCGGTACCAGTGAATCGACGTCGCCCGGGAAGATCATGATGCCCGCCGGCTTCTTCGCGATCAGCTCGTCGAGCTGGCGCGCCTGGCCTGCGGTATCGAAATCAAGCGGGCCGGTGAAGCTGGTCTTCACGCCCAGCGCTTTCGACGCGGCGTCGAGGCCGCGGCGGTGGTCGATCCAGAACGGCACCTGCGTGACGATCGACAGGAACACATATTCCAGCTTCGAATTCGCGGCACGCGCCTCTGGCGAAGCCAGCGACAGTCCTGCGGTAGCAAGCCCGGCAATGCCGGCAACCATTGCGTTGCGTCTGTTGAATATCAGCTTTTCGACCATTTTTTCCTCCATTGAAGGTCTTCAGAGATTGGATTTGCGGCGGACCATCATGTCCACCGCGACGGCAGTCACGAGCACCAGCCCGATGACGATCATCTGCCAGTAGATGGAAACATCGAGCAGGGTCATGGCGTTGTTGATCAGGGCCATGAATACGACCCCGAGAAAGGCACCCAGAATGGTGCCCTCGCCGCCGCGCAGGCTCGACCCCCCGATCACCGCCGCGGCGAGCACCTGCAATTCGAGCCCGTTGCCGGCCGTTGGCGTCCCGCTCATCAACCGGGATGCGAGGAGCACGCCGGCAACCGCCGACAACAGGCCGGAAAGCATGTAAGCGACGAGGCGCACCCGCTGGACGTTGATCCCGGAAAGGTGCGCCGCCTTCTCGTTAGCTCCGATGAAATAGATCTGGCGGAAGAAAACGGTGTTCCGCACGACGAGGTCGAACGCAGCAACCAGGACAAGCATGATCCAGGTCAGGCCCGGCAGCCCGAGCAGGAAAGAGGAACCAACCGCCCCGAAGGATTCAGGCAGGTTCGAAATCGAAAAGCCGTTTGTGAGAACGAATGCCGCGCCCCGGGCGACCGACATGGTACCGAGCGTGGCGACCAGCGGGTTGATGGCAAACAGCGTCACCAGCAATCCGTTGGCGATGCCCATCATCGCACCCACACCGAATGCGATGAGGACGGCGATCGGTATCGGCAGTCCCGCCACCAGCAGCATTGCCGCGACGGTGCTCGAAAGCGCCATGACGGAGCCGACGGAAAGATCGAACCCGCCGCCGGCGAGAAGGATCGCCATGCCGATCGCTATGATCGCCGTTGGCGTCATGCCGACCGTCAGCGCATGCAAATTGGCTGCGGTCAGGAAATAGGGCGAGAGAACGCTCATTGCGACGACAATCGCCAGAATAAGAACCGCAAGCGTCAGTTCGCGCGTTTCCACAATGCGCCGCAGGAGGCGGGTTCCTGCCGACGGACCGGCGACCTGGCTCCTCATGCGGGGGCCCCCGCGGTTTCGGGCAAGTCTCCGCCACTTACACCGGAAGCAAGCATCATCAGATCGGTTTCGTTTGCCGAACCGGCTGAAAGCTCACCCGCGATACATCCTCCCCTGACGACGAGAATGCGGTCGGTGAGGGCGAGGAGTTCTGGAAAGTCGGACGAGACCACGAGGATTGCCATGCCGCCGGCGGCAAGTTTTATCAGTTCCGCGTGGATCTGCTGCTTGGCGCTTATGTCGACGCCCTTTGTCGGTTCGTTGATGACCAGGATGCGGGGCTCTCTCTCAAGCCACTTCGCCAGCATGACCTTCTGCTGGTTTCCTCCTGATAGCCTGCCGACTGGTGCGTCCGGTCCGGGCGTTCGGATCGCAAAGCGTCTGATTGCAGCAAGCGTCGCCGAGGCGACGCTCGACCGATCGAGGAAGCCGAACCGGCTGTGGCTTTCCAGCGTTGCGGCAGCGACGTTGGCGGCGACCGGAAGATCGAGGAACAGACCTTCTGTCTTGCGATTCTCTGGCACATAGGCGATGCCTTGCACCATAGCGTCACGGAGATTCGTGATCCGGGCAGGCCTGCCGTCTATCATGATCCTGCCGGCATCCGGACGGAACAGTCCGCAGATGGCGGCGGCGATCTCCGTCTTCCTCGATCCGACGAGACCCGCAAGGCCGACGATCTCGCCGGCGCGGACGCCGAACGACACATCGGAAAAGACATTCCCCGACGACAGGCCCTCGACGCTCAGTGCCTCCTGGCTCGCTGCCTGCCGCCTTTCCCCGCGCGCGGTCTCGACATTCCGCCCGACCATCTCCGTGACGATCTGCGGCTGGCTCGTCTCCGAGGTCAGGTGTGTTCCGGCCAGCCTGCCGTCACGCAGAACGCTCACGCGGTCGGCGATGCGGAAGATCTCAGGCAGATGATGGCTGACATAGATGATCCCGATACCGCGCGCAGCCAGCTTGCGCAGGATCGAGAACAGGGCCGTGACCTCGTCCGGCGTCAGCGCCGACGTCGGCTCGTCGAGCAGCATGATCCGCGCGTGGAGAGACAACGCCTTGGCAATTTCCACGATCTGGCGCGACGTCGTGGGCAGCAGGCCGACCGGGCGATCGACATTCATCGTGACGCCGAATTCGTCAAGGAGAAGCCGTGCCGCACGCCGCATCTCGCGCCTGTCGATGACGCCGTAGTGCTGCGGAGGTCGTCCGGCATGAATGTTCTCGGCAACCGAGAGCCCGTCCGCGAGACTGAGTTCCTGAAAGACACAGCTCACGTGGAGCGCCTTCGCAGCCGCCGGAGACGGGATGCTGACTTTCTCGCCCCCGATGAAGATGTCGCCCTCGTCGGGCTGGACGACGC
>SCRB01000648.1 GCA_004299545.1 Rhizobiaceae bacterium | reverse complement strand
TCTCCCCTGGCGTCGTCATTTCCCCTTCCGTCTCAGCGCAACCTCGGAATGAAGGCGACGGGGTGCTGCCCGTGTTTGGCGAAGAACGCGCCAAGCCGTTCAATATCCGGGCGATGCGGTTCACCATATTCGCGCGCGTGGATGCCGGCCGACACATAGAGAATGTCGATCCCGTTCTGCTCCGCGCCCTTCACGTCCGTCAGGATGCCGTCGCCGATGGCAAGCACGTCGCGCTCGGCGATATCGCGGTCCAGCAGCGTATTCGCCATATGGAGTGCGGACCTGTAGATCGGACGATGCGGCTTGCCGGCGATCAGCGTGCGGCCGCCGAGTTGCGCATAATCACGTGCGAGTGCGCCGGCGCACCAGATGAGGCGCTCGCCCCGCTCGACCACGATATCCGGATTGGCACAGACGAAGGGCAGGTTGCGGGCGCGCAGCCGCCGCAGAAGATCCGCATAGTCTTCCGGTGTCTCGTTATCATCGTCGGCGTAGCCAGTACAGACGACCCCGTCCGCCTCGAATTCCTCGACCAGTTCGACATCGAGCCCTTCATAAAGCGTGATGTCGCGCTCAGGCCCGAGATGGAAAATCCGCCGGGGTCCCTCCGCGATCAGGTCGCGCGTGACATCTCCGGAAGTGACCACGCCGTCATAGGTTCCGTCCGGCACGCCGAGCGCGGCCATCTGCGCCTCGACTTCCGGCCGCACGCGAGGCGAATTGGTGATAAGAATGACGGCAAGGCCGCGCTCGCGCGCATGCCTGAGCGCCGCGCAGCCTTCCGGAAAAGCGTGCTCGCCATTATGGACGACACCCCAAACATCGCTCAAGATCGCCTTGTAGCGGCCGGTCATCTGGTCGAGCGTTTCGATCATGGGCGGCGTGGACGCCATTTCTTCTCCCGTCCGGCTTGTGCCGGCGCTTTCATCGGATAGCGGCGGGATTAGCCGAATGACCGCGACCTGTCATCTGGTTTCGAGTCCGGGCGGGTGGGCAAACCAATGAAGGGAGGGCTGACCCTGAAGACAAGGGCTACGCGCCCGGTGCCTGGCCACGGAAAGATTCTTGGGCGCTTTCCTTGACAGGGGAAACCCGAACTTCTATCTCAGCGCCACGTTAGCACTCTCTATTTGTGAGTGCCAACTGCCGTACCGGCATCGCGCCGGACGGAGGAGACGTTTATCACCACCCCAATCCGAGGTTCAAGGACATGGCCAAGACGAAATTCCGCCCGCTTCATGACCGCGTGGTCGTACGCCGGGTCGAATCGGAGGAGAAGACCGCAGGCGGCATCATCATTCCCGACACCGCCAAGGAAAAGCCGCAGGAAGGCGAAATCATCGCCGTCGGCTCCGGCGCTCGCGACGAAAACGGCAAGCTGGTTCCGCTCGATGTCAAGGCGGGCGATCGCATCCTGTTTGGCAAATGGTCGGGCACCGAAGTCAAGCTCAATGGCGAAGACCTTCTGATCATGAAGGAATCCGACATTATGGGCGTCATTGGCTGACATCCGGCCTTCAATTCCCCTCATCCAATCCGAAAGACGGCTCGCTGAGCCGAGGAGCAGAGAGAAATGGCTGCAAAAGACGTAAAGTTTTCCCGTGACGCCCGCGAGCGCATGCTGCGCGGTGTCAATATCCTCGCCGACGCGGTGAAGGTGACGCTTGGCCCGAAGGGCCGCAACGTGGTCCTCGACAAGTCGTTCGGCGCCCCGCGCATCACCAAGGACGGCGTTACCGTCGCCAAGGAAATCGAGCTTGAGGACAAGTTCGAGAATATGGGCGCGCAGTTGGTGCGCGAAGTCGCTTCGAAGACCAACGACATCGCCGGCGACGGCACCACGACCGCGACCGTTCTGGCCCAGGCGATCGTCCAGGAAGGCCACAAGGCCGTTGCCGCTGGCATGAACCCGATGGACCTGAAGCGTGGCATCGATCTCGCCGTTGCCGAGGTCGTCGCGGCGCTCGCCAAGTCGGCCAAGAAAATCAAGACCTCCGAGGAAGTCGCCCAGGTCGGCACCATCTCGGCCAATGGCGAGGAAGAGGTCGGCCGGATGATCGCTCAGGCGATGCAGAAGGTCGGCAACGAGGGCGTCATCACCGTCGAGGAAGCCAAGACCGCCGAGACCGAGCTCGAGGTCGTCGAGGGCATGCAGTTCGATCGTGGCTATCTCTCGCCCTATTTCATCACCAACGCGGACAAGATGGTTGCCGAACTCGAGGACGCCTACATCCTCCTCCACGAGAAGAAGCTCTCCAACCTGCAGGCCATGCTTCCGGTTCTCGAAGCCGTCGTGCAGACCTCCAAGCCGCTCCTGATCGTCGCTGAGGACGTCGAGGGCGAGGCGCTTGCCACGCTCGTCGTCAACAAGCTCCGCGGCGGCCTCAAGATCGCTGCCGTCAAGGCTCCTGGTTTCGGCGACCGTCGCAAGGCCATGCTGGAAGACATCGCCATCCTGACCGGCGGCCAGGTGATCTCGGAAGACCTCGGCATCAAGCTCGAGAATGTCGGCCTCAACATGCTCGGCCGTGCCAAGCGCGTCCGCATCGAGAAGGAGAACACCACGATCGTCGACGGCGCCGGCAAGAAGGCCGAGATCCAGGGCCGCGTTGCCCAGATCAAGCAGCAGATCGAGGAAACCACTTCCGACTATGACCGCGAGAAGCTGCAGGAGCGCCTTGCCAAGCTCGCCGGCGGCGTTGCGGTGATCCGCGTCGGCGGCTCGACCGAGATCGAGGTCAAGGAGAAGAAGGACCGCGTCGACGACGCGCTGAACGCGACCCGCGCGGCCGTCGAGGAAGGTATCGTCGCCGGTGGCGGCGTCGCTCTCCTGCGTGCCTCTACCGCGATCAAGACCGCCGGCGCCAATGCCGACCAGACGGCGGGCATCAACATCGTGCGCAAGGCTCTGCAGGCGCCGGCTCGCCAGATTGCTTCCAACGCCGGTGCGGAAGCTTCGATCGTCGTCGGCAAGATCTTCGAAAACAAGGGTACCAACTATGGCTATAACGCCCAGTCCGGCGAGTATGGCGACCTGATCTCCCTCGGCATTGTGGACCCGGTCAAGGTCGTCCGCACGGCCCTTCAGGACGCCGCTTCGGTCGCTGGCCTGCTTGTCACGACAGAGGCGATGATCGCCGAGGCGCCGAAGAAGGACTCGCCGGCTCCGGCGATGCCCGGCGGCGGCATGGGCGGCATGGGCGGCATGGATTTCTAAACCACGCCCTCCCATAAAGTCTTCTCGAAGGGCGGCCCTGATCGGGTCGCCCTTTTTCATGACCTCCACAAGCTTACCAGCCACAAGACCGACCGGCCACAGGCCCCCCGGGATCAAACCTCTCATGGCCGATCGACCGCGCGACGGGACCTCAACCACACACAGACAGCCGGCTCGATCAAGGAGGCGGCAGGCAAAGCGACGGGATCGAAAAAAACGGAAGCCAAGGGAGCCGGGGAAAA
>SCRB01000647.1 GCA_004299545.1 Rhizobiaceae bacterium | reverse complement strand
CGTTGCGCCCGAAAAGCTGGTGGATGCGGCGAAGGCGATGATCGCGGCCGGCCTGAAATCGGTGGCGCCGTGGGACGAGAAGGGCTTCAAGTTGCCCGGCGGCCCCGTCTATTCGGCGGCGGGCGCCAATCTCTGGCCGCCGGCCATCGCCATCCTGCGGCGCGAGACCTACGGCAATTATCCCGGCCCGGCGGCGATCCTGAAATGCGTCTACGAAGGGCTGTTGGTCCCTTTCGACACCGCGCTCCGGATCGAGCAGCGCTATTTCGCCGAAATCCTTCGATCGAAGGAAGCGGCGATGATGATCCGCTCGCTTTTCGTCTCGCTGCAGGAACTGAACAAGGGCGCGCGCCGCCCGGCCGGTGTGCCGCCGACGAAATTCCGGAAGATCGGCGTGCTTGGCGCTGGGTTCATGGGGGCCGGCATCGCCTATGTGACGGCGAAGGCCGGCATTCCCGTCGTCCTCGTCGACCGCGACATGCCTTCCGCCGAGAAGGGCAAGGCGCATTCGGCCAACCTCATGGATGGGCTCGTCAAGAAAGGCCGGGCAAAGCCGGATGAGAAGGAAAAGCTTCTCTCTCTCATCGCCCCCGCTGACGATTTTGCCAAGCTCGACGGGTGCGACCTTGTTATCGAGGCCGTGTTCGAGGATTCGGAGGTGAAGAAGGGCGCAACCGAAAAGGCCGAAGCCGTGTTGAAGCCCGCTGCGGTCTTCGCGTCCAACACATCGACCATTCCGATCACATCGCTGGCGAAAAATTCGAAACGGCCGAAGAACTTCATCGGTATCCATTTCTTCTCGCCGGTGGACCGCATGATGCTGGTCGAGATCATCCTCGGCAAGAAAACGGAGGAAAAGGCGATCGCCGCGGCGTTCGATTATGTCCGCGCCATCGGCAAGACGCCGGTTGTCGTCAACGATACGCGCGGCTTCTACGTCAATCGTTGCGTGCTGCGCTACATGTCGGAAGCCTACAAGATGCTGATCGAGGGCGTGCCGGCGGCGATGATCGAGAACGCCGCCAAAATGGCCGGCATGCCGGTCGGGCCGCTGGCGCTGACCGACGAGACGGCGGTCGATCTCGCGCAGAAGATCATGAAGCAGACGATCCGCGACCTTGGCGAAAAGGCGGTCGATCCGGAGCAGGCCAAACTGATCGACACGATGGTGGACAAGTATGGCCGTCTCGGCCGCAAGAATGGCAAGGGCTTTTACGATTATCCGCCGAAACCGGCGAAGAAGCATCTCTGGGCCGGGCTGAAGGATCTCTATTCGCAGCAGGATCCGGACGGACTGGATGTCGAGGAACTGAAGCAGCGTTTTCTCGTAGTGATCGCGCTCGAAGCCGCGCGCTTCATGGAGGAAGGCATCCTCATCGACCCGCGCGAGGCGGATGTCGGCTCGATCCTCGCCTTCGGCTTCGCGCCCTATACGGGCGGCGCGCTCTCCTATATCGACGGCATGGGCGTGGCGAAATTCGTCGAACTGGCGAAACGGTTGCGCAAACGCTACGGCGCCGAATTCAAGGCACCGAAGCTTCTTCTCGACATGGCGGACAAGGGCGAGAGCTTCTACCGGCGCTTCGATCCCTACCGCGTCGGGAATGCGAAGAAAGCGGCCTGATCCGGCAACCGCCGGCATCCGCGCTCTTGCTCCCCGTGACAGGAGCGAGCCCTCGTGGCAGGGAGCAAGTCCCTGTGGAGGCCGTTCTGGACAAGTGCGTCCGGCGCCGGTAAAACATGGCAAAAGGTATTTTTTCCTGTTTCGGAAGGGAGCACATCATGCTCTCCCATGAACGCGTATGGGCGGCGATCGACGCGCTCGCCGAGCGTTATTCGCTCTCGCCGTCGGGCCTTGCCCGGCGGGCGGGACTCGATTCGACCGCTTTCAACAAGTCCAAGCGCCTGTCGGCGGATGGCAGGCCGCGCTGGCCCTCGACGGAATCGCTCGCCAAGATCATCGAGGCGACGGGCGCGTCGCTGGACGAATTCCTGCATCTTGTCGAAGAACGGCCGTCCAGCCCCTCCGGCGCTCCCTACGGCGTCCTGCCGCGTCAGACGACGCCGGTGCCGCTGGTCGGATTTGCGCAGGCCGGCCCGGGTGGCTTTTTCGAGGATGCAGGCTTTCCGCAGGGCGATGGCTGGGATCTGGTCGAATTGCCTGAGCCAGCGGGCGAGGGGACCTATGCGCTCGGCGTGCGCGGCGATTCCATGCTGCCGCTTTACCGTCACGGCGATATTCTGATCGTCGACCCGAACGCCGCTGTCAGGCGGGGCGACCGGGTGGTCGTGAAGACGAGCGCCGGCGAAGTCATGGCGAAAGTGCTTGAGCGGCGATCGGCCGGAGAGGTCGAACTGATGTCGCTCAATCCCGAGCATCCGCCTCGCACCATCTCTTCGGCAAGCGTCGAATGGGTGGCGCGGATCGTCTGGGCGAGCCAGTAGGCCAGGGTTGAGCAATCCTGGCCGTATCGTCGTCCTTGGCCTTTGCGGGCTTTGCCTCGTGCTCGGTCTCTGGCTGGGCGGGCGCTCGATCATCGAGGCGCGGAATGCCGGAGCGGCGCTGTCCACGGAGCCGCAATCGCCGCCATCCGCGAGCGTGCAGAAGAAGCCGTCCCTTGTCGAGCATAAAGCGGTGCGCCGCATCTTGCGGGGGGAGGGTGGCAGCGCTGTCGTTTCGAGTGACCTTGAACGGTTGCCGCCGCGGGCGCCTTTGGGACAATCATCGGTCAAGCCGGCGATGAAGCAAGCGGCCAAAGATGCCGAATCCAAACCTGCCGCTACGCCCGTCGATCCGACGGAACGCAAGAAGACGATCCTCTACCAACCGGTTGCCGAAGCCGCCGGCGTGCTCGATGCGTCGGGCTACCACATAACGCTGGCAGGACTCGATCCGGTGGCGAGGGACGAAACCTGTCATCGATTGGATGGTGGCTCCTGGCCCTGCGGGCTTATGGCGTGCACGGCCTTTCGTGCCTGGCTGCGGGGGCGCGCGCTGACCTGCGATGTTCCTGCCACGAAAGGCCCCGTCACGGTGTCCTGCACGGTGGGCGATGACGATCCGGCGCTCTGGCTGGCCGAGAACGGCTGGGCCGGAAGCGACGGTGCCCGCTACCGCGAAGCGGTCAACAAGGCGAAGGAGGAGAAGAAGGGCATATTCGGCGATCCGCCGAAGGCCTATTCCTCGATACCCGTTCTTGCCTCTCCTCCGCCGCCTCGCGACACCGACGGAAGCGGAGAAGCGCCGGAGTAAGCATGTTCAGGCAGCGGCCAGTTCTCCCGCGAGCGCCTTGCGGATCAGGGCTACCGTTTCGTTCCTGCCGTAAAGTGCGGTAAAGGAGCCGAAGCGCGGCCCGCGCTCCTGCCCGAGAAGCACCTCGTAGATCATCTGGAAGAAGGCGACGGAGACGCCGGGGCCGCCGTCGGGCCCCTTGCGGTTCTGGTCCTGATAGCGCGGCATGGCGCGCGCGACGTTGAGCGCGAGGTTCTGCAACTCCTCCGCGCCGGCATCGGCCGGAGCCGCTTCCAGCCGGGCGGCCAATGTCTCTAGCGCCTTCGCCTCTTCAGCGTCGGGAGCGCGATAAACCTTCGCCGGCTTAACGAAACCCTCGTAATAGCGGATCGCGTAACCGGTCAGCCGGTCGAGTTCCGGATGGGTTTCAGGCGCGGCACCGGGGACATGGCGCGAGATGAACCCCCACAGCACCGCCTTGTTTTCTGCATTGGACGCGCTGACGAGATTGAGCAGCATGGCGAAGGAGACCGGCAGGTCGATGGCCGGCGGCCGGCCGTTGTGGATATGCCAGACCGGGTTGCCGAGGCGCTCCCTCCAGCCCTGCCGGGAATAGGCGGAGAGGAAGGAATAATATTCGTCGACGGCCTTCGGGATGACGTCGAAATAGAGCTTCTTCGCCGTCTTCGGCCGCTGGAACATGTAAAGCGACAGGCTCTCGGTCGGGGCATAGGTCAGCCATTCGTCGATAGTGAGCCCGTTGCCCTTCGACTTCGAGATTTTCTGGCCCTCTTCATCGAGGAAGAGTTCGTAGTTGAAGCCTTCCGGCGGTCGCGCGCCAAGCGCACGGCAGATCTGCCCCGCGAGCTTGACGGAATCGATCAGATCCTTGCCCGACATCTCGTAATCGACCGCGAGCGCCGCCCAGCGCATCGCCCAGTCCGGCTTCCATTGCAGCTTGGCATGACCGCCCGTGACGGAGGTCTCATAGCGCTTGCCGGTGTCGGGATCGTGCCAGAGGATCGTTCCCGCTTCGACATTGCGCCCGTCGATCGGCACCTGCATGACGACGCCTGTCTCCGGGTGGATCGGCAGGAAGGGCGAATAGGTGTGGGCGCGTTCCTCGCGCAGCGAGGGAAGCATGATCTCCATGATCTCGTCGAAATGGGCGAGAACGGAAAGGAGCGTCGCGTCGAAGCGGCCCGAATGGTAGTAATCGGTGGAAGAGGCAAATTCGTAATCGAAGCCGAATGTGTCCAGGAAGCGCCGCAGCATCGCATTGTTGTGACGGCCGAAGCTCTCATGTGTCCCGAAGGGATCGGGAATGCGCGTCAGCGGCTTGCCGAGGTTGGCCGCGAGCAGTTCCTTGTTCGGGACATTGTCGGGCACCTTGCGCAGGCCGTCCATGTCGTCCGAGAAACACAGCAGGCGCGTCTTCACCTTGTCCTCGGTGAGGACACGAAAGGCGTGCCGCACCATCGAGGTGCGCGCCACCTCGCCGAACGTGCCGATATGCGGCAGGCCGGACGGCCCGTAACCGGTTTCGAACAGGACGATGTCTGGAAAGCCCGTCCGTTTGTACCGCTCGACGATCTTGCGCGCTTCTTCGAAGGGCCATGCCTTGCTGGTGGCGGCCTCTCCTATGATCTCGGGCGTAAGGTCGATCGAGCCGCATGGGCTTTCGGGCATTTTTCCTTGTCCTGTTATTCGTTCCGATCCGGGGCGAAGCGAAGGCGGCGCTCCCGGCCTTTTACCGGCAAAACCAAGCCGATGGCACCGGAATGCTCTAAGCGTCAACGCAGCGGTGGTCAATGTGAGCCTTGGACGTGCAGACAGCCCGTTTTCGATTGCGGCGCGGCCGATGCGTCATTACCTTGCCGCGAAACAGTCAATGAAGGGTGATCCATGTCTTCCCCAAGCGTGCACGAGGCTTTGATCTACATCATGGTGGTCACGTCGGCGGCGGACAGGGATATGACGGACGAGGAACTTATCCGTATCGGCAATATCGTCCGCACCTGGCCTGTCTTCGTCGACTTCGACGATGAGCGGCTGGTGGATGTCGCACGCGACTGCCAGATGCTTCTGCAACAGGGCGACGGGTTGAGCCGCGTGCTCTCGGTGATCCGGACGGTTGTTCCCAAGCGGCTCCACGACACGGCCTATGCCCTTTCCTTCGAGGTCGCGGCGGTGGATCTCGAAATGCGGCTGGAGGAATTGCGCATCCTTCAATTGTTGCGCGAGGCCCTGGCGATCGAGCCCCCCGTCGTGGAAGCGATCGAGCGCGCCGCCAAGGCGCGCCATCGCATGCTGGAATAACGCGCCTCGATCGAGGGTGCTTCAATAGAAGCTGAGGGGGAAGTAGCGGAGATAGAGGTCCGAGAAAACGCCCTTCACGCCGATCTCGTGCAAGGCATAGTCAAGCGCCGCGAGCAGGTCCTGGTCGTCCGGTCTGACGGCGATACTCATGCCTTCCCCAAGATAGCGGGACGACAGGTAGGGACCGCCGGCAAACCGGCAGCAACCGGCGGAATCCGTCCCCGACAGCCAGAAGGCGAGACGCATCCCGTCGCCGAAAATCCCGTCGATCCTGCCTGATTTCAGGTCTGCCCGCATTCCGTTTTCATCGCCATAGGGAACGGCGACGGCATTCGGGAAATAGGCATCGAACATGCGCTGGTGTGCCGATCCGGCGATGACGCCGATTCGCTTGCCCGTGATTTCGCTGTAGACCGGTTCGTTGATGGCGGAGTGGCGGGCGACGGCGAGACGCGCGGGAAATCGGATATAGGGCCGGGAGAAGGCGTAGGCTTTCCGCGACAGTGGCGTGACGGCGATGCCGGCAATGATGGCGTCCCCCTGTTTTTTGGCGAGCGCGTCGGACAGTTCACTCCACGGGAGAGCCTGGATCTGGCAGGTGTCGAGGATCTTGAGTTCGCCGCAGATGGCGCGTGCGAGATCGACATCGAAGCCCGCCAACCGCCCGCTTTTGTCGAGGAAATTGAAGGGCGGAAAATCGACCGTGGTGAGGAAGCGTATGTGCCTGACATTGGTGAGGTCGGGCTTGGGCAACCTCTCGTGGCTGTCCCAGAAACGCGGAATGGCCGGCTCGTCGGCCCATGCCGGAAACGCCATCGAGAGAAGAACGACGATAGCCCAGCTGAACGCAATCCATCTCGTCAGTGGAATGAATTTGGCCTTCGATACCCGCCTGGTGTTGGTTTTGAAATCGAATGTCAAATTCAGGAATTCCAATGGGATCATGGCGTTGCCAGTGGTCTTTCGTTTCAAGCATTTGCTCTCGCGCCTGATGCAAATGGAATGCAAATGTGGAAACGAACCGCTGGCACGCGCTGCATTCTTTCCATTTCCCTGTTGATCGTCAAACGAGGCTTTCCTATTCTCGACGACGGGGGTGCATCATGGGCAAAGGCGACGCTGTAACGTTCCGCTGTAGCTATACAAGCTCGGCGTGCGATTGGATGTGGCCGTTATCTTTCCATTCGCGTCGACCTCGAGACCGACAGCATACTTTCTCGCCCCATCCCCGCAAGATCACAGCTTCCTAGCGTCCGTCATGCCGCTCGGTCTCGAGGCTCCCCTGCCGGGCGCAGGGGAAACGGACCTTCTGCCGGGAGGCGTCCGGCAGGACCGGGGATCGTACGCGAGGATTTCGCCCGAGCTTGTGCAATGGATCGATTTCTTCGGGCGCCTCGGTCTGACGATAGACCAATCGATCGCGCTCGCGCGCCGCGCCGATGCGGAGAAGGTGCCGCTTCTGCGGGCGCTGGCCGTATCGGGGCTGGTGCCTGAAATGCGGATCTATCGCGAACTGGCGGCCGTCCTCGGCCTGCCTTTCGAGGATGAGATCGACCCCGAGCAGCTGATGCTGCGCGGCCGGGACATGGAGACTCTCCTGTGCAGGCGAGGCGACAAGCCGCTCATCGCCAGGATGGACGTGAAGGGAGACGCGGCGGTGTATCTCCTGGCGCCGGCGACTCTCGATCTGCCGCGCACGGTTGCACGGCTGCGCCGCGACCC
The DNA here is from genome assembly GCA_004299545.1 of Rhizobiaceae bacterium. Taxonomy (GTDB): domain Bacteria; phylum Pseudomonadota; class Alphaproteobacteria; order Rhizobiales; family Rhizobiaceae; genus Mesorhizobium_L. The sequence continues at coordinate 5,354 of SCRB01000647.1, read as the reverse complement.
CTCGCTTGTCTCGCGTATTCGCATCGTCGCCCCAGGCGTTCTGAGACGGGCCATCGCGAAGCGCGCCGAAGGCCGCTCGCGCCGGCGGGCGGAAGAAAATCTCTTTCGTAAATTCCCGGATTGTTCCGCCCGTTTCGTGGTGAACAGCTGGCAGGGAACCCTGATGGGTGTGATTCTCATCGGCCTTCCCGTCTCGATTATGTCCTTTCCCCACGTTACGGAACTTGCCATTCACCTCTTTTTCTCCGCTTTTTTCTTCCTGTGCGTAGCGCTCCGCCTTTGTGCGGCAGCCGCTTTCGAGCCGCAGCCTCTCGCAGGCATCAGAGCTTATGTGCCGGATCAGTTTCCGACCTATTCGATCCTTGTGGCGCTCTACAGGGAAGCCGAAATCATTCCCGATCTGCTCACGGCGCTTGGGCGGATCGTGTGGCCGCGCAGCAAGCTTGAAATCAAGCTTGTGTGCGAGGCCGACGATGCCGAGACGCTCGGCGCGATCGAGGCTCACGGACTGAAGCCCTTCGCCGAAATCATCAGCGTTCCCGCGGGAACGCTACGGACGAAACCGCGGGCGCTGACCTATGCGCTGGCGATGACGAGCGGCGAACTGGTGGCGCTTTACGACGCGGAGGACAGGCCGCACCCGCTTCAACTCATCGAGGCATGGCAGAGGTTCGCGATCGCCGATTCCTCGCTTGCCTGCGTTCAGGCGCCTCTCGTCGTTTCCAATTATCAGCGCGGCAATATCGCGCGGATGTTTACCTTCGAATATGCGGCGCTTTTTCGCGCGTTGCTGCCCTGGCTGGCCAGACGAGGGTTGGTCCTTCCGCTCGGCGGCACGTCCAACCATTTCCGGCGCACGGCGCTGGAAGCGGTTGGCGGATGGGATCCGCATAATGTGACGGAGGACGCCGATCTTGGGCTCCGCCTTTCCCGCTTCGGCTATCGCACGGAAATGATTTCCCGCCCCACCTATGAGGACGCGCCGGAAACCATCGCGACATGGCTGCCGCAGCGCACCCGTTGGTTCAAAGGCTGGGCGCAGACGTGGCTCGTCCATATGCGAAAACCATCTGAGCTTTGGCGCGACCTTGGGCCGGCCTCGTTTTTGGTTTGCCAGATCCTGTTCGCGGGCATGATCCTTTCGGCAATCGGCCACCCGGTCTTTCTGGCGACGATCGTCTATGAGATGGCGCAGATAGGAGACGGCGGCGGTCTGGATGGCCGGCAGTCTTTCCTGTTCGCCTTCGATTGCTGCAACATCTTTCTCGGCTACACGGCCTTCCTTCTGCTCGGGTGGCAGGCCTTGGGGGCGAAGGAAAGAGAGGGGTTCTGGAAGACGATCCTGCTGACGCCGTTTTACTGGTTCCTGATGTCTGTCGCCGCCTTCCGCGCGGTCTGGAAGCTCTATTCGGCGCCGCACCAATGGGAGAAGACGCCTCATTTCAAGCGGGAACGGTGACCGGCACGTCCGGCCAGACGCGATGAGGGAATTTCCCCTCACCCGGCGGCGAGGAATCCTGCCCCCTCGCCGATGATTGCGGGATCCTCGTCGCCGATTGCGGAGAGATCACGATCGGCATAGGGGAGCGAGAGCAGTATGCGGCGGATCGCCGCCAGACGGGCACGCCGCTTGTCGTTTGCCTTCACGACCGCCCACGGCGCGAAAGCGGTATGGGTTTTCCGGATCGTCTCGTCCCGCTTCGCTCCATACGCATCCCATCTGCCCATGCCGGCAATGTCGATAGGAGAGAATTTCCATGTCTTGAGGGGGTCGTGCCTGCGGTCGTGGAAACGCTTCAACTGCATCTCCTGCCCGATATCGAGCCAGAACTTGAAGAAATGGATGCCGTCATTGACGATCATGCGCTCGAAATGCGGTGCTTCTTCCAGAAAACGCTGGTGCTGTTCGGGCGTGCAGAACCCCATCACCGGTTCGACGACGCCGCGATTGTACCAGGAGCGGTCGAAGGTCACGAATTCGCCTTCAGTCGGGAAATGCGTCACGTAGCGCTGGAAATACCATTGCCCGCTTTCCCGCTCCGTCGGCTTGGGCAGCGCAACGTTGCGGGCCGTGCGCGGATTCATATATTGGCGAAGCGCGAAGATCGTGCCGCCCTTGCCGGCCGCGTCGCGCCCTTCAAAAAGAGCCATCACGCGGCTGCCGTTTTTCTGCATCCATGCCTGAAGTTTGACCAGTTCCACCTGCAGGCGTTTGAGCGCCTTTTCATAGTCGTGGCGAGGCATCTTGTGGCGATAGGGATAATCCGCGGAAGTCAGGGCTTTCTTCCTGATCCAGTCGGGCAGTTTCGCATCGTCGACGTCGAAGACCCGCTTCCTGCCGTCGATGTGGAATTCCAACGGTTTGGTGTCGGGAAATTCCGGAACTGTTTCCTTTTTCGGCATGCCGCCCTCCTTCCAGATTTCCTCGATCGTGCTACAAGCAAGGCTCCTGTCGGTTTTGGGTCAAGATTGCACAGGAAATCAAGGGCTTGCTTATGAAGGTTCCTTTATTCCACAAACCTTTGCATCCGACCGGGCCCGTTTTACCCGCTTTTCGCCGCCCCGCCGGCCCGGGCAGATGAAGCGATGAACGGGGGGCAATCGGAAAGTCGCGGCCGGGTCACGGTGCTCGCCGGCCGCCTCTCCGCAAACCGCTGGGTGCTCTCTTGTGGCGCACTCGCCATCTTTCTTGTCACCTGGCTTGCAGGAGAGCCTGTCTGGGGCGGAATAGCCGTCTTCCTCGTGCTTTGCGCTGCCACCGTGATGGCGCCGGCCGAACCGATGCGGGCTCTCGCGGGAACGAAGCCTGCTTTGGCGCCGGCGCTGGACAATGTCTCGGCGCTCAGCCTTGCCGATGCCATTCCTGATCCGATCGTCTTTTTCGACAAGGAAGGCGTCATCGTTCACGCCAACGCGGCGGCTGCGGAAGCCTTCGGACCTCTCCGGTCAGGTTCGCCGGTACGACTGACGTTTCGGACGCCGGAGATGCAGGATCTGATCTCGCGCGTTCTGCAAGCAGGCGCGGAAAAAGAAGGCGTCGATTTCACCGAGAGGATTCCGGTCGAGCGCCTGTTCAGGGTAACGGCGGCCCCGGTCGGCGAGGCTGAGGGCCTCTTCGTGTTCGTCTTCAAGGACCAGAGCGAGGCACGCCGGATCGACCGGATGCGGGCGGATTTCATCGCCAATGCCAGCCACGAACTGCGCACGCCGCTCGCCTCGATTTCCGGTTTCATCGAAACGTTGCGCGGGCCGGCGAGAAACGACGCCAAGGCGCGGTCGCATTTCCTTCAGATAATGGAGGCGCAGACCGCGCGCATGGCGCGCCTGATAGACGATCTGCTGTCTTTGTCGCGCCTTGAAATGAAAGCCTTTTCGCGCCCCGGCGGGACGGTCGACGTCGCTGCCGTTCTTGGAAGCGTGGTCGACGCGCTGCGGCCGCTGGCGAGCGAACTGGAGGTGGTCGTGGAAAAGGAAATCGATGCCGGTCCCCTGAGCATTCGCGGGGATCCGGACGAGCTTTTCCAGGTCTTCGAGAATCTGGTCGAGAATGCCTGCAAATACGGCCAGTCCGGCAAGCGGATCATCGTGTCCGCAGCGCGAAGCCAGGACGGGGTGGTTGCGACGGTCAGGGATTTCGGGCCCGGCATCCCCAGGGAGCATATTCCCCGCATAACCGAACGTTTCTATCGCGTCGATGCCGAAAACAGCCGGGCCCAGAAGGGAACCGGCCTCGGCCTCGCGATCGTCAAGCACATACTGACGCGGCACAATGCCCGCCTCGAAGTGTGGTCGGAACCCGGCGAGGGCGCGCGTTTCAGCGTTCACTTTGCGCCGGATTGAGCGAGAGGTGCCCTCGGTCGCGTTTCACTCAGAGGCCGTTTTGTGCTGTCATATCAGTTTGAAGAAAGGATATGAAACTCGCGGGGAGAAATTCTTTTGGTTGGATGGGCAACCTGGCTGGGCCGATAGATGAGCACGCACACGCAACGCGCCTTCGACGAGGAGCTGAAATTCCTGACGAACCGCATCGCGGCCATGGCCGGCCATGCCGAACGCATGGTCGATCAGGCTGTGAGCGCGCTTGTCGGATCGGACAACGGGCTTGCGGAGAAGGTCATTGGCGACGACCGGCTTCTCGATATGGCGCAGCGCGAGATCGACGACAAGGCGATCTCCATCATCGCACGGCGCCAACCCATGGCCGACGATCTGCGGGAAGTGATTGGCGCGATCCGCATCTCCGCCGATCTCGAACGCGTCGGCGATCTCGGCAAGAATATCGCGAAACGGGTCGTCGCGGCGACCGGAACGCAACAGCCGATAAGTCTCTTCCGGGGGATAGAGGCGTTGGCCGAACTGGCGCTGACGCAGTTGAAGGAAGTGCTTGACGCCTATGCCTCGCGCTCCGTCGAGCGCATCGGCATGGTGCGCAATCGCGACGACCAGATCGATGCGATGTACACTTCGCTCTTCCGCGAGCTTCTCACTTATATGATGGAAGACCCGCGCAGCATCACGTCATGCACGCACCTTCTCTTCTGCGCCAAGAATATCGAGCGGATCGGCGACCATGCCACGAATATCGCGGAAACGCTTTATTACATCATCACCGGCGAGCAACTGCCGGTCGAACGCCCGAAGGAAGACGAGAGCCACAAGGTCGTGGCGGGTATCGGGAAGGCCTCTGAATCTCTAGACCGGTAATACCCCAAGGTTTCAGGCTTTGACCCGTTGGTATAACGGAATAAACTTTATCGAACCTACCGGTTGCGACGGCGATCAGCCGGCGGCTGGAAGGCAATGCGTGCGTGATAGGTGCAATAGGGGCTGTTTTCCTTCGAATCGTTGCCGCAGAAGCTGAAATCCTCGGTGAGGGGATCGCCGCTCGGCCATTTGCATGTCCGCTCGGTCAGTTGCACCAGCTTCAACTCCCGCGATATCGGCATCGCCACGTTCTCGATGACGCGCGGCATCGGCCTTGCGATGGGTTCCGCTTCAAATTGCACCTGAAGTGCCGTTGCACCCACGGTAGCCACCATGGTGCGCATATGCGTGACCCGCGCCGCGGCCTTCGGGCCGCTCGTCGATTGAGCGGTCTTCTTCTGCCTGGCAGGCGCCGCCGCGCGGCCCCGGTTGGAGAGCTTCAGGCGATGCACCTTGCCGATAACTGCGTTCCGGCTGACGCCGCCCATCTGTGCCGCGATCTGGCTGGCGCTCAGGCCTTCCAGCCAGAGCTTGCGCAGAAGTTCGACACGTTCGTCTGTCCAGTTCATCGAACAGGCTCCTAATTGGCCTGCGGAATCCGAATCCCCCACCCGCCCAGTGTTGATACCGGGGTGACAACTACATCTATC
>SCRB01000646.1 GCA_004299545.1 Rhizobiaceae bacterium | reverse complement strand
GAGCGATGTCGAAGCGGCGGCCGGAAAGATGCGGGGAAGCGATGCGCAACAGGACATTACAGGTATAGCCGGTACGGATTTCCCCTCTCACCCAGACAGGCAACGTCGAATGAAAATCGCCGCGCCGCATCCAGCTTCCGGCATCGTCCGGATAAACGGATCGAACCGGCCCGAGCACGGCCTCCACCCCGGTTCGATCCGCTTCCGCGAGAAGTGCGCACAGCCAGTCGGGGCTGACGATTTCATCGTCGTCCACGAATGCGAGGAAATCCGCGGCGCTGTTGTGAAGGCAGGCATTGCGCGCGAGCGAGATGTTGGAGGCGGGGCAGTGGACGTAGCGGATAGGAAACGGAAATTCCGCCGCCGCCTTGTAAACAAGCGCCCTTGCGCTCGGGCGGTCGTCGTTGTCGGCGACGATCACGCCGATTTCGATACGGTCGGGCGGCACGAGCGCACGGACGGACTCCAGAAGGGTTTCCAGCGCCGGCCGGCGGTAGGTGCATATGCCGATATCCAGGGTCCTCGGCGCATCTTCAGGCTTGCCTGCGGCATTCATTCGCGCATCCTCCCGCTTCGGAACGAAAGCATCTGGAGCCAGAAGCCCGCCGACCAGGCGAGGTGCATGACCATGGCGGCAAAGCCGGCTAACGGGCCATACGGGTTGCGCTGGCGAACCGCCATCCAGGCGCCATAGCCGAGGCAAGCCGCCGCCCAGACGCCCGCCGGCACGAGCGCTACCCAGTTCAGCAAGGCAAGCGAGGCCCCCGCAACAACGGGAAACACCACCAGCGGCAGCATCTGCCGGACCTTCGGTCGCACCCTGTGCTTGAGACTATTCCTGGCCCTGCCTCTTCCGTAGCTCAGATATTGCCGGAAAAGCGCGGTGACGGATGCCCTCGGATAGTAGATCATGCTGGTCTTGTCGGTCAGCCAGATCCGATAGCCTGCCGCGCGCAGGCGATAATCAAGTTCGGCATCCTCATTGTGGCTGAAGCTTTCGTCATAGCCTCCGACCGCCTCGAAGGCGGCGATCCGCATCAGCGCATGATGGCCGTGATCCACCCAATGGCCTTTCGTTCCGCTTCGATGGACGGCGCCGCCATTGCCGATCCTGGAATTCTGCGCGGCGGCGGCCGCTTTCTGGAAGATCCCTATGCCTTGAGTGTCCATCGCGACCACCACGGAATCCGCGTCGGTGCTCTCGGCTTCCTCGATGAGCCGGTCGCAGTATGCCGCCGGATAGTCTCCATGCGCGTCGATCCGGATGAAGCTGCCGAAGCCGCCGCCAAGTTCCCTGACAGCCAGGTTGATCGCGGCGCTCTGGATGCGCTTTTCGTTCGGCAACAGCCTCACGCGTGGGTTCAAGAGAGCGACGCGTTCGACAATGCCACGGGTGCCATCCGTACTTCCGCCGTCGACGACGACGAGCGTCATGCCGAGCCTGTCGGCCGAAACACGAAGGCGATCGATGATTTTCTCGATGTGATCGGCCTCGTTGAGGCACGGTATGATGCCCATGACCGGCCTGATTGGCTCGAAATTCCGGGCACCGCCTCCCCGGCCTCTCTCTTTCTCTTGCATCGCTTCGTTCATTGAAGCGCCTCCGCAAGGACGACGGGCGCTTCATTCGAGGCAAGAGAAGCAAGCCTTGCTACGAGGCTACGACAATCCCGAAGGTCGCAAACCCATGTCGTCTGATCCTGGTTGACGATCCTGTTTCGCATCTGCTCGAAGGAGGCGCCATCCAGTTGCCCGAGACGCTCCGCCAGGGCTTCGCCGGAACATTGGTCGAGCACGATCCCCAGATGTCGCTCGGCGAGGAAATTGCCGGTCTCCGTATCTGACATGGCGATCGGAACGGCACCGTAGCGACACCCTTCGAAAAGCCGGTTGGGCAGGAGCCAGCGCGAATTCAGGCCTTCCTCGAAGAAGTCGATCGCCCATGAGAAATGGACGGCCCCGTATATAGCGGCCAAGTCTTCGGGATTGCGATAGGGACCGTCAAAGCGCATGAATGGCTGGGCTTCGACGAAGCCATCGAAATCCTCGAATTCGCGATAGGCGGGCCTGCCGCGCAGGACGACCTTGAAGCGGCCGTTCATGGAACGCGTGAAGGATGCCAGAAACTCCAGTGATTTTCGGCACCGCAACGCGCCGAACCATCCGATCGTCCACGGGCTGGCGCCTTGCGGCGCTTCCGCCGGGGGCATGATCGCCTCTGGCTTCTCGACCAGTTCGAGCACCTTGTTGTAAAGCAGCGCGATCGGTGCCTCGATCTGGTTGCTGCCCCTGAAGTAGCCGCGTACGAAAGCGGGCGAACTGGTTATCAGCAATGCCGCCTTCCTGCCGAAGGCGCGCTCGGCCATCCTGACGGCGTGGGAGGCGCCACCTGTGCCCAGAAGCAGCCTGTGAATATCCAGGCACTCGTAGACGATGGGAATTTCGGCGCCGAACAGCCTCCGGGCCCGGCAGGCGAGCGCCAGCATTTCCAAGTTGCGGCCGATGATGACGTCTGGGGGCACTACTCCTTTCAGTCTTGCCCCGAGTTGCGAAGCCGCGGACAAAACGGCCAGAAGACGCTGTGCGAACGCACCGTCCCGGGTGGTTCCGAGTTCAAGCGGCGCGAGCGAACTGACATCCTCGGCTATATCGTTCGCGCGGCTGAACCCGGCGAGCGTCACATCGGCACCGCCTGCTTTCAACATCATCACCCGCCGACGAACAGCAGGGTCCGAAAGGTCGTGGACGAAATAAAGAATGCGCAGCATCGATGCACCGGCCTCGGCGGGAGTTCAGTGAAGCTTGCAGGCGACGGATTGCGGAAACTGGCAGGGAGCGCCGGGCGCGGTGAACGCAATGCGCTTGACCTGCATCGTCACCGGCGCCGCAGGAGCGGTAAACTTGCCCATCCATGACGACAGCGTATCGCTGCCCCAAAGGCTTGCGAATATTTTGGACGGATGCGTCGGGATCTTCGCGGGGTCGGTGGCCTCGCCTGTCATGGCGCCATCGACATACCAGCGGATACGGTCTTTTTCCCATACGAAGGCGTAGTCGTGGAACCCCTTGTCGGCACCGCCCTGCACCGGGACGAGTTTCTCCGGGCCCACATTCTTGCCATTCACGAACTGGTTGATCTGCACCTTATCCGGATGTTTGCCCAGTACCTCGAAGTCGATCTCGTCATGCGGCTGCTTGTCGGTGGGTCCGATATAGGTGAAGAAGGCGCTGTTCAGGCCGGAGCCCGGCGCCGCCTTCATGCGGATCTCGTATGTTCCGTAGCCGAAGCGCTGCCGGGTCTGGATTTCGCTGCAAACGTAATCGCGATCCTTGGATTGCTGTTTCCGGAAGCCCATCGAGAGCACGCCGTTCGTGACCTTGACCTCTTTCCGCGACCACGTGCAGTTCTGGTGTTTTCCATTGTTCCATCCGTCGGAAATGTACCAGCGCTTGCTGTCCAGCCTAGCGAAATCTTCGACGAACGACTGCCCCGTGGCGGCAGGCTTTTTCTGGGCCATTGTCTGCGCCCTTGCGGGAAAAGCGGTGAAAAACGTTGCGGAAACCAGACCAGCGCCGATGAGGACGCCGTTCGCTTTCCGCAACAGATCATTCCGGCAGGTGACCATGCGTGGCTCCTTGCTTGGGCCGCGCCTCCCACGCGGCCTGCCAAAATCAGAAAGATATGTTGCACTGCACTTGTAGGGAGGAGCCGGCATGAGAATATGGCTCCGGCCCCAATTTCCGCGTGCGGCCCGGTAAACTTTTGTGCTGTGTTGTTAGAGTGACGTCAGAACAAGCAAGCCGCTAATGTTTCATGACCGGCTGTTTTTCGCGGGGCGGCGCGGCGTCTGACGGGATGTTCGCGCGATCACGGAATGACCCATTAAGACGCAAGCCATTTTTCCGCCATTGCCGCACTACAAGGTTGTCTTTCCACATTTCTGCAATGAGTGATTGGCACCTTTCGCAAGCTTCAGGAGGCGACAGCCTCTCTATCGCTCCACGGTTGACGCCACGGAAAGAAGATAGCGTCGTGCTAGGACCTTTCTTCCCGGTCCTGCAAAACGGCCTCGAAAGGCAGCGAATTTGTCCCGCACGATCCCGCGCACGATCGACGGCGCCGCAACCGGGTGCCGCAGGCCGTAAAGGGCCGCTTTGCCTATGCCGCCCTCCGCCTTCAGGTCGAGAAATCTGCGCAACTCGTAGCGCGCCCGCGTCTGCCGCGCATGCCTGCGCAACGCAGCGAGCGCGTCGGCGGGAAAGCCATGGCATTGTTCAAGGCACCGGTCGGCTTCATACAGGCTTCTGAGATCCGCGGTCCGGTGCTGCCCGCTCAGCGAGTCCGGGCGCGTGATCGCGCAGTAGCCGCAATTGTGCACCACCTTGTAGCGCGCCCCCTTCGACAGGGCTCTCACGTAGAGTTCGTAATCTTCGCCAAGCCGCAATGCTTCGTTATATCGAATGCCGTGACGATCGAGGAAGCTGCGCCGCATCACCGGCTTGAGGAAGCCCAACTCGCCACGCCGAACGCCTGGCCGGGAGAGATTGCCTTCGATGAAGGCGCTTACCGTCAGAAAGTGCGGGCGGGGTTCGAACTGCTCTATGTCCTCGGCGGAAAGCGCCGTCAGGCGATCGAGGAAAACGATGTTATCGGCGACAAAATCCCAGTCGTCGTCCTGGAGAAGGCCTTCGAAACGGCCTTCGATGAAAACATCGTCCGCATCGAGGATTGCGAGAACGGGGGCATTCGAGGCTTCTATCGCCCGGTTTCTCGCGAAAGCAGGGCCGCGATTCTGCTCGAGGCGGAGAACGCGAAGCCGTCCTGTTCCATCGTCGGCCGCGCGGGCGGCCCGTCCCGTCCCGTCGGTCGATCCGTCGTCGACCACAATGATTTCGGCGACCGCATCCTCCCTGAGTGCGGAGCCAATGGCTGATCCGATGGTGCCTGCGGCATTCTTGGCAGCGATGATGACACAAACAGTCGGGTGGCTTGCGGGCATGCGATTCCTCTTGTCGCCGACATTGAACGACCCCCCCGTTCAAGGCTCATTCGGCGAACACCCTGATGGCAAACTCGTGGCCATAATGTGCCGGAACCGGAAAAGTGGCCCAAGGCGAGCCGGATTGCATGGACCGGTTTGAA
>SCRB01000645.1 GCA_004299545.1 Rhizobiaceae bacterium | reverse complement strand
GCTCTTCCGATCTACTTGCCTCATACCTATACCGAGCGGATCAAGCGTCTTTCTATCGACGGGCAAGAGGTGGGAGAACCGGGCATGCTCGCGCGGCTGGCGGCGTGTCAGGGCACTCCGGTGGTAATGGTCGCGGGGGACAAGGCGGCATGCGATGAAATCAGCGCCGATATCGGGTGCCGGACGGCCTCAAGCAAGTCTGTTGACGCCGAGGGTGTCATGAGACACCGCCCACGGATCGAATCCATGCGGGAAATCGTCGGCAGCGCTTATGCCGCGATCCGTGGCATGGCTGGTGGCGCGAAGCCGACTCTGCCGTTACATCAGCCTGGGCATTTCGACATCGAGCTGCATGCCGGATACGAAGTTGGGGGCGATGCGGAGGTCGAGCGCATGGCGCCTGACAAGTATCGAATCAGGTCCGAATCGATTCTGGATGCCTACGGCGCGTTCCAGCGTTTTGTCGAGCGGCTGCCTGAACTGAGAAGCCAGGCGCGAAATCATCGAACGACATTGCACGTTACCCCTTGAAAGCGAGAAGTCACTTTTTAGAATGAGCCGGGATCCCACACCTTTCAGGCTGCATCTCAGGATCGCAACTGAAAGAGCAGAGTGCCCAAGCTAACGCCAACAGACGAGGCAAGCCGTGAACATTTTGCAGCAAGCGTTGATCCGGGATATCGAGGCACGAGGCGGCCGGGTATTCACCTTCGATGTCGGCAGTTCCAGCCTACCGATCATGCAGCAGCATGCGCAGAGAAAGCTGGAGCGTATGCGTCGCTATGGCTCGCGCAAGGTCAAGGTCACGATTCGCAGGTCTGGAGCGATGACCCCAATACAGGCGCTCGCAGAAGTCCGCATTGCTCTGCGTCAACATCGAAAAATCACTGGAGTTCAATAACATGAAGAGACTCGCTTTCTCGCTCGCATTGGCGAGCATCGTGACAACCGCGATGGCGGATCAAGCTGTCGTGATCAAGGATACGCGGTCGGGACAGAGCCTTTTTGGGGCGCCGGCATCGGGTGAGTTGCTCACCAGACAAGGGCAATTCTGCATGCTGACGGAGTACAAGCACACGACAGATGACCCCGACAAGATTGCCCTTCCTGTCGTCGAGCATAGCGAGTTCCAGTGCGACTCTCAGGGGAATCGGATCAAGGTCGCAGACCAGCTTGACAGCGCCGCGTCTAGCCGCCCCGACTACTTCCTTACGGTCGACGTACTAGGGGTGCGTCGGCGCGTGGCTGTCCACATCGGCAAGCCGATCGATCTGTCGGAGCAGGTCTTTTTCGCCTACGCGGGCGCGTGCTTTTCACGAAGCGACTTTGACCCGATCCGCAATACGATTTTCTCCGGCGGCGACGGCGACGCCGCGTCAAAGGAGGCTCATGAGCAGGCCGAGCAGCGGCCGCCGCACACTCCGGCATCCGACGAATCGGTCGAATTGAAGTCGGGGGCGTGGAAGTACCATTTGGCGATCATTCCTTCGGCCATTGCCGCGGACGGGGCAGTGAAGCTGCAGATCTCGGGTACCGCGTCTGGGCCGGACAACTACAGTCAGGCCGCCGCCAACCAGTGCAACGGTTACAAGCCTGAGATCGTCTCGGAGGACATTCCGGCGACGGGCCTCGAAGTGCACAACGGCGGCATCCTCCCAACCAAGCTGCTCGGCGCGATCCAGTTCCGTGTCGATCAACTCTGAAGCACTCAGCGGCATGATTTTCGACGATTTCGATAGCTGGGATGGGCTGAGCGGTCTGGGCGCGGTCGCAACCATCTTCGGCTGGGGCGCAGTGGCGTATTTCGCGTACGCATTCGGATTCCAGAGTGGCGTGGGGGCAGCAAAACCTTGTACCGGGCCGACGCCGACCTGCGTCGTGCAGGAAAAGCAGGGATGGTTCGGCATCGGTTACCACGTCGTCCAGCCGCTTCAGGCAAAGCAGCCAGATGGCTCCGCGCCGAATAAAAGGCCGGCGCACGGGCCGGCATAGCACGAAGGGGTATCTGGGGTGTCGCCGGGGCTTTGTGATCTATGTGGGCCGCCGCCGCTGGACGATAACTCGCAGTCGCCTTTGACCATCAACTTTTTATCGCACCACAGGAACATGACAAGCAATATGACCAAAGCGAAATTGGCTCTCTGGACGGGGATCTGGCTGGCGGCCGCGGCAGTGACTCAGGCTCACCGAGGCCTCGCGCGATCTTTCGAGCCTGTTGCCTACTTGCGGCGGCTGGAAGAAGGCCTGGGACCGAACATGCCAACCCAGTTCGAGCACATTGCCTCCGGAATGCTGTATTTCTGGCTCGGCCTTTTGCTCGTACAGGGATTCGCGATGCTCGAGGGCAGCGTCAGACAGCATTACCAGGATCGGTCACTTCCGATAGAGCAGATACTTGTGTGGTTGCTGAGCTGCGTAGCTATCCCGATCGTTCTGCATCAATGGGCGAACTGGTCACCTCTGTGGATCCTTTCTGCCGCACTCGCCGACCTGAGTGTCATTGCGTTCATCGCGGCGCCAGCTCGTGTGATCGACACCATGCGCCGGCATCCGATGGGTATGTCGCTGTTTGTATCGCTGGTTGTCTGGAACGCGTTCGGCCTGTCATGGGGGCTCGGTCAGCACATTCACCATACACAAACGACCGAAATCATCACCATGCAAGTGTTAGCCAGCCTGTCCGGACTGCTCGTTGCGTTCCTTTTGACGAGTATGGTCATCCTGATGCGACGGTCGGCCCGCTACACGGCAATCGTGTTGAACGCTGGGATGCTTCTGGGGCTGCTCATGGTGGTCGCCGCTGCGGTCTTGGCCCCACGTGATCCGGTGGTCTTCCGCCTGCCGCAGGACCTCGCTTTGATGGCGGCGTTCAACGAGCGGTTGAATTGGCTGAACGTCGTCACCTTCAGTGGGCTTAGTGTCTTTGCGGTGTGCCTCCTCGGACGCACGCGGCGCTTCCTGATTCGCAGCCGCAAGGCCTCCAGCATCTGATATCCCGAGGCAGTTTGTCTTTCGCCTAACTAACGTACCGACCAATGGCCGGTTTTGATGAAGGAGCCGAAGTGAAAAAGAGTGTTCTCGCTATTCTGTTGTGTGCCGCGCTCAACGCAATGGCGCATGCCGACGAACCGTTCAGCACGAAATACCAGATCGTCGTCCCGCCGGCGCCGCAGTTCACGCCGACGAAGGTTTGGGACGATGGAAAGTTCACGTACATCCAACTCCGTGCTCCGTATCACGGCGATCTCCCAGTTGTTCTGGAGGAACTGGACGGCGGAAAGTACGCGCTCGTGAACGCCAGGTGGGACGAGAAGGCGTCGTGCTTCGTGGTGCCGAAACTGATCGACCGCGTAGTTCTGCGGATGGATGAGAAGCACGTCGAGATCATCCGTTCCTGACAGGCAGGATTCACAGAAATCGACGATCAGGGTGCCCGACTGCGTAGAAGGGCACAAGACGCACGTTAGCACCGCACCGGCTAGTAGCCAGGCAAGACGAGGAACCAAAAACATGAAGAAGATTGTGCTGGTCATGCTGTTGATGGTCGCCGGCATCAACGCGGCGTTGGCGGGGGAGAAAGAGGCCGCGGAACTGCTGTACCAAGACGCACTGCCGATCTGGAAGATCTCCGCCGTGGTCGACAGCAAGGGGTGCTTGTGGGGGCTAACCGAAGATCATGGCGTGCTCGTACCCGTGCGCATCATCGACAAGAACAAGAAGCAGTTCTGTCGCAACCAGAAATAGTAGTCCGAACGCTTGGAAGACCCCAATGAACGAGAGTAAAGGCGTCGAGGCCCAGCTGGATCGAATCAACGCCAATATCGGCATCAGTGGTGCAATTATCACGATAGCGATCCTGCTCGGCGGGTGTGCGATAGGTAATGGAATTGCCGCGGGTGTCTGCTTCGCACTGGCCATCCTCCTCTTCTTTTTCCTTGTGAAGGCTGTG
>SCRB01000644.1 GCA_004299545.1 Rhizobiaceae bacterium | reverse complement strand
GGCGCGGCGTTTTTGTCGCGGGACAACTCATGCCTGGAACCATATCTCAAGCTTCTGCACAATCCGCCGATACACCAAATGCCGCGCCCGCTCCGCTCGACATAGTCCTCAGCGTGAACGGCACCGAACACAGCCTCGCGCTCGATCCGCGCACGACGTTGCTGGACGCGTTGCGCGAGCATCTCAAGCTAACCGGCTCGAAGAAGGGCTGCGGGCTTGGCCAATGCGGCGCCTGCACGGTGCTAATGGACGGCAAACGCGTCAAATCGTGCCTCAATCTCGCGGCACTCGCAGAGGGCCACGAGATCACGACGATCGAAGGCCTTGCCAAGGGTGAGGAACTTCACCCGCTGCAAGCCGCCTTCATCGAGCGCGACGGCTTCCAGTGCGGTTATTGCACGTCGGGGCAGATCATGTCGGGCGTCGCCTGTATCAACGAGGGCCATGCCGGTTCCCCCGCCGAAATTCGCGAATGGATGAGCGGCAATCTGTGCCGCTGCGGCTGCTACGACAACATCGTCACCGCGATCCAGGACGCGGCCGTTTCAGTGAAGAGAGGGTGAACCATGCATCCCTTTACGCTCGAACGCCCCCGCGATCTGTCTGCCGCGCTTGCCTTCCGGGCGCAAGCCGGCCGCAACGACGCTGCCGCCGAATACATCGCCGGCGGCACCGACATGATCCAGCTCCTGCAGGAAGATGTACGGAAACCCGAGCGGCTGGTGAGCCTTGCGGGCGTTCTCGATGATGGCATCGACATTGGACCGCAAGGTTTACGGCTCGGCGCTTCCGCGACAATGGCGGAGGTAGCAGCCCATCCCGGCGTGGTCGAGCAGTTTCCCGTCATCTCCGAGGCGCTGTTCGCCTCGGCAAGTCCCCAGGTGCGCAACCAGGCGACCATGGGCGGGAATGTCTTGCAGCGCACGCGCTGCCCGTATTTCCGCGATGTCGGCTACGCCGCCTGCAACAAGCGCTCGCCGGGTTCGGGTTGTGCCGCCATCGGCGGCGAGAACCGCTGGAATGCGGTGTTCGGGACAAGCGACAATTGCATAGCCGCGCATGCGTCCGATCTGGCCGTCGCGCTGGTCGCGCTCGATGCGTCCGTCGAGATAAGGAGCGCAACCGGACAGCGCATCGTTCCTTTCGCGGATTTCCATCGGCTGCCCGGCGACACCCCGCATATCGAGACGGTGCTCGAACCAGGCGAAGTGATTGCCGCCATCACCGTGCCGGCCCATCCGGTAGCGCGGCGCTCGCATTACCTGAAGCTGCGCGACCGCGCCTCCTTCGAGTTCGCGCTGGTTTCGGCTGCCGTGGCGCTCGACATAGATGGCGACCGCATTCGCGAGGCCCGGGTCGCGCTTGGCGGCGTCGGCACCAAGCCCTGGCGCGTCCCGAAGGTCGAGGCCGCTCTGGCCGGAGCGGGCCTGGATCCGGAGGTGCTTCGAAAGGCAGCCGCCCATGCGGTTGAGGGCGCGCAAGGACGCGGCGGCAACACGTTCAAGATCGAACTCATGCAGCGCGCCATCGTGCGCGCTGTCGAAACCGCGGGAGGCCGCGCATGATCACCGCCGCCATCGGACAACCCGTCAGCCGCGTTGACGGCCGCAAGAAAGTCACCGGCGGCGCCACCTATGCGGCCGAGTTCGACGTGCCGAATGTCGCTCACGGCTCCATTGTGCGGAGCACGGTTGCGAGCGGCCGCATCACCGTAATCGATAGCTCGGCTGCGGAAAAAGCGCCGGGCGTCATAGCGGTTTTGACCTACCGGAACGCGCCAAAGCTCGCTTACGCTGAGCATCACGGCACGACCGACCCGGCTGTCGGCGAGCGGCTGCATGTTCTTCAGGACGACCGGGTCAACCATCAAGGCCATCCGATCGCGCTGGTCATCGCCGAAACGCTCGAACAGGCAATCCATGCGGCGACATTGATACGTGCCACCTACGCATCCGAAGCCGGCGCGATCGATATCGGCGGGGTCGAACCCGTCCCGCCGACCGGCGAGGCGTCGAAATGGGAGACGCGGCGCGGCGATCCGGAGAAGGCGCTCACGAGTGCCGAGGTGAAGGTCGACAACAGCTACGTGATCCCGCGCGAAAATCACAATCCGATCGAAATGCACGCCACCATCGCCGCCTGGGACGGCGATCGCCTGACGCTCTGGGACAAGACGCAATGGGTTGACGGCGTGGCCGACGAAATCGCCGCCGTGTTCGGCATCCCGGCGGAAAATATCCGCGTTGCCTCGCCCTTCGTCGGCGGCGCGTTTGGCTCGGGCCTGCGCGCCTGGTCACATGTGACGCTGGCGGCGCTCGGCGCACGGGTGGCGAAGCGCCCCGTCAAGATCATGCTGTCGCGGCGCGAGATGTATTATGGTACCGGCTACCGTCCGCACACAGTGCAGCGCGTGGCGCTCGGCGCATCCCGCGACGGTCACCTCGCGGCGATCGTCCACGATGCCTACCACGAGACCTCGGGCTATGAGGACTATACGGAAGCACTGCTCGACGCGACGCGATTCCTGCATTCCTGTCCCAATGTTTACACTCGCGACCGCCTTGCGCGCCTAAATGTCCACACTCCGACCTGGATGCGGGCTCCCGGCGAGGTGAGCGGCGTATTCGCGCTCGAAACCGCCATGGACGAACTCGGCGTGGCGCTGAAAATGGATCCCATCGAACTCAGGCTGCGCAACGAGCCGGAACAGGACGAATACAAGAACCTTCCCTTCTCCAGCCGATCGACCAAGGAGTGCTACCGGATCGGCGCCGAGCGCTTCGGCTGGAGCCAACGCAGCTCCGAGCCGCGCTCGATGCGCGATGGCGGGCTGTTGGTTGGCTGGGGCATGGCGACGGCCACCTATCCGATGAACTTCGCGCCCGCGTCGGCAATGGCTCGCCTGTTGCCGGACGGCACGGCGGAAGTGGCGGCCGCGGCAAGCGACATCGGGCCGGGAACCTGGACCTCGATGACGCAGGTCGCGGCCGACGCCCTCGGCCTGCCGATCGACCAGGTGAAATTCACCCTCGGCGACACAAGCCTGCCGAAGACGCCGCCGCAGGGTGGCTCGATGACCATGGCGAGCGTCGGCAGCGCCGTGCAGGCGGCTTGCCGCAAGGTGCGCGAGGATGCGCTTGCGCGCGGCGGCGCCAACGACCTTGCCGAAGCCATGCGCCATATAGGCGAGCCCATCGAGGTCACGGTGGATTCCAAACCGGGCGACGCCAGCCAGCGGTTTTCCATGCACGCATTCGGCGGCGTGTTCGCGGAAGTCGCAATCGATCCGGACCTTGGCCAGACGCGTGTGCGGCGCATCGTCGGCGCATACGGCGCCGGTCGGATCATCAATCCGAAGACCAGCCGCAGCCAATGCATCGGTGGCATGATCGGCGGAATCGGCATGGCGCTGATGGAGCATTCGGTCGTCGATCCCCGCAGCGGACGCGTCACGAACGCCAACTTCGCTGAGTACGCAATTCCGGTCCACGCAGATGCACCAGCCGTCATGGACGTGACCTTCGTCGACGAGCACGACCCGCATGTGAACCCGCTCGGCGTGAAGGGCCTCGGCGAGATTTCCATTGTGGGCATCGCGGCGGCAATCAGCAACGCCGTCTTCCATGCCACGGGCAAGCGCATCCGCGAACTGCCGATCACGCCGGATAAACTGCTCTAAGCGGAGCACGTCCCGCGGGCCTCGGAACGGAGAATTGAGCGCGGGTGCAGACGATACTAAATTGGTCCCGATAAGGAAAATCCTATCTGCGGCAAACCAAGCAAGCTTGCACCCACGATGCGGTGTGCTGCTATGTTTTGTTTCGAACCGACCAAAGACACGAAACCGTGACCTCCACCCAATGCCCATGTCATGTTTTCCAAGCAGGATGGGCCGACATCCCCATGCCTCGTAGTCTCCACTGATATCCATGAGAAGGTTCAGCAAACCGGCATTCATAGACGATCGTGGAGAGTAGCTCTTGCTTTCGAGCGTGCCAATCCGATAAAGCCCAACGCGAGTAACACAATGCCGCCCGTCGAGTCGACATCGAATAATCCCCATTAGTATGACGCAGTGGCTTTCATAAAGGACTGACAGGCACATGAAGCGCCAGACGCGGCCGTTCATTGTTGAGGTAAAGCACAGGCGCGGCGCCCGGAAATCCCGTCATTCGATCTGGGGTGGCCTTGACCTGTCAGCGCTTGCCGCCGAGACAAGAAACGAAGAGCAGCAGTTGCGAAATGGTCAGCTTGTTGACTCTAAAGTTACAGTTGTTGATGCTAAGTCTCAGCACAACTCGCGAGCGGAGCAACACATGCCGGATCCTCAGGAAGCTGAATCAGCACGGACGAGCGTGGAAGCGCCTACCAAACCGACTACGGCCGAGCCAAAAAAGAGAGCCGCACGGCCCAGGAAGGCGAAGGTAGAGGCAGGACAGCCAACGGCCAAGAAGAGCTCCAGACAGTCGGCCAAGGCGGCCGAAGCTTCTGCCCCGGCGGTAAGGGCTTCTCGAAGGACCTATTCTCAAAAGGAGCGTGCGCAGAAGCTGTCGCAAATCGAGAAGTCGATCGCCGGCGGCGCTACGACTAAGAGTGCGGTCGGCCAGGTCGGAATTTCCGAGCAGACCTACTATCAGTGGAAAAAGGCGGTAGCACCCTCATTCGAAAGCGACGAGTTGAAGGATCTGGTTGCGCTCGAAGAGGAGAACAAGCGTCTCAAGAAGATGCTCGCTGAGCGCTTGCGTAAAGAAAACGCCGAACTGAAGAACAAGCTGGGTCTTGCGTAGGACTCATTGCGCCCAGGCTGACGCCGTGCTTGGCTGAAGCGGAGGTATTTCGCCTGCGCCGGCACGCCGGACTCATGAACTGATCTCAGGCCGGCATCAGTCATTTCGTTCACCGCAGCCTCGAATTCTTCCATCCCTGCCGGAACGATATAATGCGAGACTGGATCGGTACGCGACGGCAGACCGAGCTTGACGCCGGCCTAGCGGGGCATGACGCGCACCAAGGATTTCGGCAGTCGAAGCGTATCTAGGTACGAGGTAGAGGAGGCATATCCCCCTCGGCTGTCCGCCAGACCCAGACGCCAATCTCCGGCCGCGATGCGATCAGGTCGTCCAACGCTTCCTCATAGGCTCTGTCGGCCGAGGGTGGAACGACGTACAGCGCAATCTGCTGCGACTCACGCTGCAATACCGCCGCCGCAGTCGGCTTTTCGGCCGACAAGTTGTAACGCAAGCCTTTGACGCTACGTTCACCCACCCTGGCCAAGGCGTCGACCAACCTCTTCTCATATGTAGACTCGTAGGGCACCCAGTTTTCCGCGACGACCATCAGCGCCATGTCCTCCACGACCGCGAGACCGACTGGCGTGAGCCCGAACGTCGCAATCGCGATCAGGTGAGAAGCCTTGTCCGCTCCCCAAAGCGTCAACTCGTTCTCGAAGCGGGCCTGGAGACGTCTATAGAAACCTTCTTCCAACATAAGCGGAAAATCCGGCAGATGCCTCACAACCAGCCGGTGGCCGTTTCGCGTTGGTGCGAAATCCTTCACTTCGCCAACCAGGATCATCAGTTTGCGCGGTCCGCTCTTCGGCGAAAGAGCAGGTACAAGTGCTGCGGTCCGGCGCTTTTCGATCGCGCTCTTGTCCGTCGCCCGGAACGGTTCCGGTATGAAGAGGATTTCGCTGAGCGTTCCGCCCTTCACCATCATCTGGCCAGCGGCCTCTATCAGGTGCCAGCGAATATTCCACCAATGACGCTTGCTCGCCCATCGCGCGGTCCACGCCGTCAACTCGGCCTGGTGCCAGAGATAATGTAGCAGGCTACGCAACGAGAGCTTTTTCGCGTCGCCAACGATGGTGTCGGTTGTGTTTGTCCTAAGACTCGGCGCCGCCCGTGAACCTATTTTCATCAGGCTGAAGCCAACCTTCAACTCCGATATTCCGCTCTCCGGGTCGATCTGGATCGCACTGCCCATCAACACGCCAAGACCGGACAGTTCGTCCGGTGGCTCGTAGGATGGGCAGGCGGGATCGTGCCCGCCGCCGGAAAGCGGCATGCGCTTGACAATGTATTGTTCGCCAATCTGGGCGATGTACATTGGAAGCCTGCCTTCCTTGCAGAGGCAGAGTGGTCGAATCCGTCGTCGGTATGCGTCCGCGAGCAAGTCTTGCAGGTTCGCGGCCGCTTCCTCGATCACCTGGTCAGCAAGTTTGTACCGTCGCATGGCCTCCATCGCTCCGGACGCCGCCACATCCCCTGTCTTTCATTGATTCACGGTTTCACCGGCGGCGCAACCCTCGGGGTATCCTGTGCGAGCACCGTTTCGCTGAGGCTGACCTGCGGCCGACCTTCTCTCTTCCATACGATCTTTGAGGCGGAAGCGTTGCGGCAGCGTCCCGCGCTTCGCGCGGGCTGGCGCGGCCAGAGGGAGAGGGGAGGCTGGTGGGCCGCGACGGGAGTAGGACCGGGGGAGAGGCTTCCGGCGTCCGTCGCGGAGCAGGACCATGACCCATATGGAAATTCAGTCGCCAACCCGTGTTGCGCCCAACGGCTACAAAGTCGACGTCGGCAGGGGCCAGAGTATCGGCCGCGTTTCGTCGGAGTGGTTCAACCGGCCGGCAGACGAGCGCTACCTGTCCCTCACCGACCTGCACAATTCCGTTAAGCGCCGGTCTGAGCGCAGCAAAACGCGCATCGTCGACAGCGAGGCAATCCGTGTCGAGGCTTCTCGCGACAATCCCGAGCGGTTGACGCTGATGCTGCCCGATGCGAACGCACCGGTCGCACCAACCCATTGGAGTTTCGGTCAACTCGCCAGCCTGGTCGGCGCGCCGGCTGCCTATCTGCGTCAGCTTCCGGCGCCGCTTGCCGGCATCAATCTGCAGCATGGACTGCTCAACCATCGCGCCGAACAGATCAAAACGCTCGAAATCGAAAACGGCCGTCTCGAGCTTCGGGCGGTTACCGGCCCGGATTACGGGAGGATATTCGACCACGAACTTGTCGAGGCGGTGCAAAAAATCGCCGGCAACGGCACCGGCGATACGCGTTGGAAAGTACCGGGCGTGCTCGATTGGTCGACCCACATCTACAACCCGAATGGCGATATCTCGAAGGATACGACGACGCTCTACGCCTCCGATCGCGATATCTTTGTGTTTCTGGTCGACGATCTAAATCCCATCGAGGCCGGCCGGCTGCCTAGTGGAGAGCCTGATTTGTACTTCCGCGGCTTTTATGCCTGGAACAGTGAGGTTGGCTCGAA
>SCRB01000643.1 GCA_004299545.1 Rhizobiaceae bacterium | reverse complement strand
CGAAGTTCGGCCAGCGCTAGAGAACTGGTGAGCATGGCCCGGTATCCGCGGTGTGCTCGGCGTTGTCGCGACATGCACGCATCTGGCTCTGACAAACCGACGATTGTGCAGCAAACCAGCAAGCCATCAATCAGGCGCGTGCAGTGGGCGTTACCGTGGCCTGACTGACACCGGAACGCCTGACCACCGTAACCGCCGTTTTCCTGTCGATCCTTTCGAAATTCAGCATCCGCACCAGATCGTCGACGCCGCCGACGGCATGGCCGTCTATGGCGACGATGACGTCGCCTTCCTTCAACCCGGCTTTGGCCGCCGGTCCATCCGCCTCGAGCGAGCGTAACCGCACCGCCGTGCGGCTGGTCACCTGGGACAGCAGAGCCGCGCGGCGCGGCAGGGCGACCGTGTCGGCGGAGACGCCGATGAAGGCGCGGCGCACGTGACCGAAGCGGATGATTTCCGCAATGACGAAACTCGCCGTATTCGAAGCGACGGCGAAGGCGATGCCCTGGGCGCCCCGGATCATGGCGGTGTTGACGCCGATCACCTCGCCGGCCGACGAGACCAGCGGCCCGCCGGAATTGCCGGGGTTGAGCGCTGCATCGGTCTGGATCACGTCGTCGATGAGCCGACCGCTCGAGGTGCGCATCGATCGGCCCAGCGCCGAGACGACGCCGGTCGTCACCGTCCATTCGAAGCCGAGCGGATTGCCGATGGCGATGGCGATCTGGCCGCGCCTCAGGCGCTTCGAATCGCCGAGCGGGGCGATGTCGGGAAAATGCCCGTCGGCCCGCACCAGGGCGATGTCGGTATCGGCATCGCGGCCAAGCACGCGCCCTTTGGCGGATGTGCCGTCCGGCATGGCGATATGCACGGCGCGCGCCTCGCCGACGACGTGGAAATTCGTGACGATCAGCCCGTCCGGTGCGATGACGAAGCCCGAACCCTGGCCAGCCGCGCGGCCGTCGGCAACGGCTCCGATACGGCACACGGCCGGGCCGATGCGGTCGACCGCATCGGCGACGGTGGAAGAGTAGGCATCGAGCAGACCCGCATCACGGGGCTGCGGTTCAGTCGCGGGTTGGGCCATCGGGGGCCTCCATTTCAGTCGAGCGATTGCTGCCTATATGTGCTGTGCGCGCCGGCGCGCCGCGACCTGACCGGATGGCTAGTGACTGGCGACCCTAGCCGTCAGGCGAGTTGGATAGGTCGTGCGGTGCTGCGATATCTGGGGACAGGAAGCCGTGAACGGCCTAACCCGGGAGTGTGTGATGACCAGTTTCGACCTTGCTGTCATTTCTGATGCGGTCGCCGACATCGCCGAGCAGGCGGCGCCTCTGACCGCGAGCTTTTCAACCCATCATGGCCGGACCGCCACGGCCTTCCACTGGGGTGACGGCCTCTACGTCGCTGCCGAGGAGTCAGTTGAGCCGGACGACGAATTGCAGCTTGCGCTGCCCAACGGCGAGGCGGTGAAGACCGACCTTGTCGGTCGCGATCCTTCGACCGGCATTGCCCTGTTGAAACCTTCGACAACTGCCGGCGGTGCGAGCTTCGAAAAGGCTAGGCCGGTGCGTCCCGGCAATTTCGTCGTCGTGGCCGGGCGTGACAGCGCCTCGCCTCTTGCGGTGCTCGGCACGGTGGGCGAAGTCGGACCGACGTGGCGCTCACTGCGCGGCGGCGTCATCGACCGCCGCATCAATCTTGCGGTGATGACGGGCAGTCGTTTCGAAGGTGGGCCAGTGCTCGACGCCAGTGGCGGGTTGATCGGGATGCTGCTCTTTGGACCGCACCGCCGGGCGCTGGTTATCCCCTACGAGACGATCGAGCGCACTGTTGCGACATTGCGCGAGAAAGGCCACGTCCTGCGCGGCTACCTCGGCGCCGGCCTGCACCCGATCCACCATGGCGATACCCAGGGCGCGATGATCATGAGCCTCGACGACAACGGCCCGGCGAAGGCTGCCGGCCTGCATCTCGGCGACATCATCACGTCGTGGAACGGCGAGCCTGTGCGCGGGCCACGCGAACTGATCCGCAGGCTTGGACCGGACAGCGCCGGTGCGGCGGTGATGCTTGCGGTGGAGAGTGGCGGCGTAACGCGGGACGTGGCGGTCACCATCGGCGAAAAACCCTTGACCTGAGAGGGCAGGTGCTGGCGATGCAGGAGACGCGACACAAACTGCTCGTTCTGGTGGCGCTGGGCGATGCTGCTTCGTCCGAGCGGCTTGTCCGTCGCCTGTCGGAGGATGACGGGCTGGTACCGGTGACGGTCGAGGACATGGCCGAAGACGACCATGCCGACGTGGCAATCGTCGACGATGAAACTGCGAGCGGCGTACGGATGCTAGGCGTGCCTTTGGTCGCCCTCGCCTCCCGGGCGACGTACCGGCCGGCGTCGGTCGTGGCGGTACTGCCGCTGGACGCCGACACGGTGTTGATCGCGGCGGCCGCGCGACTTGCCGCTGCGGGCTATCGTATCGCTCATGCCTCGGCCGAAATGGATGGTGGCGACCAGAGGTTCGGCCCGGCCGACGATCGTCGGGGTGGTGGTTTGTCGGCCGATGGCGAAGCAGATCACGAGCCTTCCTCGATCCGGTTGTCGCCGCGCGAGGCGGAAGTGCTGGCGCTGCTTGCAGAGGGCGCACCGAACAAGGTGATCGCGCGGCAACTCGACATTTCCGTCCATACCGCCAAGTTCCACGTCGCGGCGATCCTGGTGAAACTCGGCGCGACCAACCGCACCGATGCCATCGCCATAGCGATGCGGCAGGGACTGGTACTGGTTTAGGCGCCCATATCGCCCGTTCTTTATTTAGA
>SCRB01000642.1 GCA_004299545.1 Rhizobiaceae bacterium | reverse complement strand
CTCGACTATGACACATCAATCCCATCGCTACCGGGCGTTTGTCTTCGATCTCGATGGCACGCTCATCGACAGCGCACCGGATATCGCGGCGGCCCTCAACCGCGTGTTCGAGCGGCGTGGCTGGCCCACCCAGAGCGTTGCCATGGTGGAAAAGTTCATCGGCTTCGGCGCGCGCAGGCTCGTCCACGATCTTTTACGTTCGCTCGACCTTCCTTGCGACGGCGCCACGATCGATTCGGTGTTGCAGGAATATCTTGCCAACTACGCGCGCACTCCCGCCGACAAGACATTGTTCTACCCGCATGTCCGCGAAGATCTCGCCGCATTGCGCCATGCCGGTCTTCGCCTCGGCATCTGCACGAATAAGCCGCAGGAACTGGCATTCAAGGTCCTCGGGATTCTCGGTATCGTCGATCTCTTTGACGCTGTCGTAGGCGCTGACGCCGTACCGGCAAGCAAGCCTGATCCCGCGCATCTCATGGCGGTCGCCCGCAGAATGGAACTCGTTGGGCAGCCATGGGCCTATGTCGGGGATACGTCGGTGGACAAGGCGACCGCCGCGGCCGCCGGCGTGCCCTTCTACGCGGTTCCCTGGGGTACCGGCCGAAATCTCGACGTGGAGCCGTCCATGCGGCTGACACGCCTGCGCGATCTCGACGGCCCAAAGGCCAGTGGGCTAGGAAACTGAACATGGCCACCAGCCTGCTCCAGCGCATTCTGCAGGAAAGCGGACAGATGGGCGCCGCCGAATTGCGTGTCGCCCGCTATGTCAGCGCCAATCCAGGTGAAGTCATCCATATGAGCATGGCGCGGCTGTCCCAGGAATGTGATGTCAGCGACCCGACGATCATGCGTTTTTGCCGACGTTTCGATTTCCAGGGCTATCAGGATTTCAAGCTTCATCTGGCGCAGAGCCTGGTGCCGTCCGCGCCCTTCGCCTACGAACAGATCGTTCCAAACGATTCCATCCAGAATGTCGTACGCAAGACCGCGCGGAATTCCCTCAACGCCATCCAGCGCCTTCTCGAAGATCTCGATGCCAAGGAGGTCGAGGCGGGCGCCAGCCTCCTCCGTACCGCCGACTGGGTGGGTATCTATGCCAGTGGCATTTCGGAAATCACCGCACTCGACGCCGAGCACAAGTTTCAGCGGCTCGGGATGCGTTGCGCGGCCCTGATCGGCCGCAAGAAGCAATGGCTTCATGCGGAGACGGCGCGCCCGAACGAGGTGGCGCTCATCTTTTCGCAATCGGGCCACACCAAGCGCATGATCGATATTGCGATAGCCGCGCGCGCCAAGGGTGCGCGGGTGTTTTCGGTCACGGCTGCCGGAAGTCCGCTGGCGCAGGTTTCCGATGTTCTCATCGGCGTCCTGCCATACGACCGGACGGAACTGATGACGCCTCTCGCCTCGCGCCTCAACCATCATCTGGTGGTGAACATGCTCGTCACGGCTATCGCGATAACGAGTGGCAGCGAGTTTCCGGACCAGTTGCCGGCGCTCGATTTCTGGCAGACGGAAAAAATCTGAACCGCGCTCGTTCATGCGGGCGAGACAAAGCGAGGACCGCTATGACAGCACAGGACGAGGCAAAAAAGGCCGCCGGCCGCAAGGTGATCGAGGAGTTCGTGCGCGACGGCATGAAACTGGGGCTCGGCTCGGGAACGACATCGCATTTTTTCGTGCGCGAATTGGGCCGGCACGTCGCTGATGGACTGAAGCTGACCTGCACCACGACGTCGCGATCGACCAATGACGTGGCGCGGGAAGTCGGGATCGCCATCACCGATCCGAACGAAATCGGCGAGATGGACCTCACCATCGACGGGCCTGACGAAATCGATCATGACTTCAACATGATCAAGGGCGGCGGCGCCTGCCTTCTGTGGGAGAAGATCATTGCCCACGCATCGAAGCGCATGATTACCATCTGCGACGAAAGCAAGATCGTCGATAGACTGGGCGCCTTTCCGCTGCCGGTCGAAGTCGTTCAATTCGCTT
>SCRB01000641.1 GCA_004299545.1 Rhizobiaceae bacterium | reverse complement strand
CGGCCTTGTGATCTGTCGTTTCGTGGTCTGATCGCGATGTTCAAGGTGCCCGCCGGGAGGTTTTCCGGAGGGATAATTGGGAAGCCGGTTTGATGCCGGCGCTGCCCCCGCAACGGTAGCGGAGCGAAAAACCCCGGCGAACGCCACTGGATCGAAAGGATCCGGGAAGGCGTCGGGAAGGTCCGAAGGGACGGCTCCGAAGCCCGGAAACCAGCCTGGAACGTTTAACCTGACTGATCGCGGTGGGCGGTCAAGAGGCAGAGCGCTTCGGGCGATGCTTGTCCGCTGCCATCTACCCCTGAAATCACCACCAAGTTCAGCCCTTGTATCATTTGCGAGGACGGACATGGACGCGCGCAACGAAATGCTGAAGCTTCTCGGCAACCGCCGAGAAGGCTTTTCCCTCCAGCAGTCATTTTATATCGACCCGGAATTCTTCCGGCTGGACATGGAACTGATCTGGTATCGCGACTGGCTCTTCGTCGGCCATGATTGCGAGATCGCCAAACCGGGCAGCTTCTTCACCAT
The DNA here is from genome assembly GCA_004299545.1 of Rhizobiaceae bacterium. GTDB lineage: Bacteria > Pseudomonadota > Alphaproteobacteria > Rhizobiales > Rhizobiaceae > Mesorhizobium_L. Next base: position 2,148 of record SCRB01000641.1, on the reverse strand, counting down.
GCAGGTCGGGGATTATCCGGTGGTGGTGGTGCGCGGGCGCGACGGCGTCATCCGCGCGTTGCACAACACCTGCCGCCATCGCGGCAGCCGCGTCTGTTCCGCGCAGAAGGGCATGGCCGCCAAGCTCGTCTGTCCCTACCATCAATGGACCTACGATCTTGACGGTTCCCTGGGTTTCGCGCGCCAGATGGCGAACGGCTTCTGCAAGGAGGACTTCGGCCTGAAGCCTGTCGCCTGCGAGAGCGTCGCCGGCTACATCTTCATCTGCCTAGCGGGCGAGCCGGCCGATTTCGCCCCGTTCCGCACGCTGATGGAACCGTATTTCACACCGCATCGGCTGACCGAGGCGAAAGTCGCGCACGAAACCACGATCGTGGAAAAGGGCAACTGGAAACTTGTCTGGGAAAACAACCGCGAGTGCTACCATTGCGCCGCGAACCATCCCGAGCTTTGCAAGACCTTTCCGGAAGCGCCAACCATCACCGGCATTCCCACAGTCGATAGCGATCCGGAGATGCTGGCGCACTGGGCGCGCTGTGAGGCTGCTGGGCTACCGTCGAGATTCCGCATCGATGAGGCCGGCCAATACCGCGCGACGCGTACGCCGCTTCTGCGGGATGCGGTCAGCTATACGATGAACGGCAAGCCGGCCGTCAAAAAGAACCTGTCGGACGCCGTTTCGACCGACCGCATCGGCACGTTGATGCTCTATCATTATCCGACGACCTGGAACCATATCCTGGTCGATCATGCCGTCACCTTCCGCGTGCTGCCGATCAGCGCCACGGAAACGGCGGTGACGACCAAATGGCTGGTCCACAAGGGCGCGGTCGAAGGCGTCGATTATGATCTCCAGGAACTCATCCATGTCTGGACGATGACCAATGACGAGGACCGCAGGATCGTCGAGGAGAACGCGTTCGGCATCAAGTCGCCTGCCTATGAGCCCGGCCCCTATTCGGAACTGCATGAAGGCGGCGTGATCCAGTTCGTCGACTGGTATGCGGGCTTCATGGGCCAACGGCTGGCCGAGGGTTCGGAGCCGGCGCTCCGCTCCGTCGCCTGAGGGGGCGGAACGTGAACGCCATGACGGAACTTTCCCTTTACCGTCATCTCGACGAGATGACGCCGTGGGACGACCGGCTTCAGGTTCTGGAGGTTATCGGCATTGCGGAGGAGGCGCCGGAGGTGAAGACCTTCACCTTCCGCTCCGACAACCAGACCTGGTTCCGCTACAAACCCGGCCAGTTTGTGACGCTGGAACTGCCTGTGGGCAACGAACCGCTGCTGCGCAGCTATACGCTTTCTTCCTCGCCGTCGCGGCCATTCTCGATCGCCGTCACTGTCAAGGCGCAGTCGGGTAGCGTCGGCACGCGCTGGATGTTCGAGAATCTGAAGCCGGGCGACCATGTGAGGGCCTATGGCCCGGCTGGCGACTTCTCCCATCATAACCACCCCGCCGCGAAATATCTCTTCCTCTCGGCGGGCTCTGGCATCACGCCGATGATGTCGATGCTCCGGTGGTTCTCCGATTGTGCGCCGTGGACGGACGTTGCTTTCGTCAATTGTGCAAGACGGCCGGAAGAGATCATCTTCCGCAGGGAACTGGAACTGCTTGGCAGCCATATGCCGGGGCTCTCCCTCGGCTTCCTCATCGAGGAGAGGTCGAGCCGCGAAAGCTGGTTCGGCCATATGGGCCGCATCGACGCGGTGCGCCTGCCACTCCTGTCACCGGACTTCCGTGAGCGTGAAGTGTTCTGCTGCGGGCCGGAGCCCTTCATGCACGGCGTGCGCGACATGCTCGGTGCCGCCGGCTTCGACATGACCCATTATCACGAGGAAAGCTTCGGCAAGCCGATGGTGATGCCTGTGCCGGCATCGTTTTCTGATACGCCGGCGGCCGATGCAGTCGACGCCTCGCCGCAAGAGACGATGGCCGTCCGCTTCACGGTTTCCGTCGTGGAGGCGCCATGCCTTCCCGAACAGAACCTGCTTCAGGCTGCTCGCGCCGCCGGCGTGAGGATCCCCGCCGCCTGTGAATTCGGGCTGTGTGGCACTTGCAAGACAAGGAAGCTCTCCGGCGAGGTCGCAATGAGCCATAATGGCGGCATCCTCGATGACGAGATCGCCGAGGGCTACATTCTGTGG
>SCRB01000068.1 GCA_004299545.1 Rhizobiaceae bacterium | reverse complement strand
CAAGCGCCCGAAGAAGGTCAGGGAACGGGATTAGCCGCCGCCGCGCTAGAGGCAAGCGCGGCTTCCTCCTTGCAATGCCCAGTATTTTCCTGTTTTGTTCTCTCTGTCCGAGAGCGACCTCGATTCTGATTCGAGTCAACCGGGAATCTTCCACGAAAGCGGATCGGCTGTGAATCGTGGGCAAGGCGCGGTGAATCTTCACCCTTTCCTCAAGCTCTCTGCTAGGCCGATGAAGCAGGGCTCGAAACGGGGAAAAAATGGCTGAGGCAGCGATCCGCAAACTACCAGCGGCGGAAACACCGCTTTATCGTGAGGCGCCGAACAATATCGAGGCCGAGCAGGCACTTCTCGGCGCCATTCTCGTCAACAACGACGCCTTCTACCGGGTTTCCGACTTCCTCAAGCCGTCGCATTTCTACGAACCGCTGCACCGCCGTATCTACGAGGTGTCGGGCGACATGATCCGGATGGGCAAGATGGCCAATCCGGTGACGATCAAGACCTTCCTGCCGGCCGAGGAGAAGGTCGGCGACATGACGGTCGCGCATTATCTGGCACGGCTGGCGGCGGAGGCCGTCACCGTCATCAACGCCGGCGATTACGGCCGCGCCATCTACGACCTCGCAACGCGCCGCGCGCTGATCACCGTGGGCGAGGACATGGTGAATATCGCCTATGACGCGCCGGTGGACATGCCGCCGCAGGAACAGATCGAGGATGCCGAGCGCCGGCTCTTCGAACTGGCCGAGACCGGCCGTTATGACGGAGGCTTCGAAAGCTTCACCGATGCGGTCAAGACCGCCGTCGACATGGCCAACGCCGCCTATATGCGCGATGGCCATCTTTCCGGCATTTCGACGGGCTTTCGCGACCTCGACCGGCGCATGGGCGGATTGCAGCCTTCCGACCTGGTCATCGTCGCCGGACGCCCCGGCATGGGCAAATCGTCGCTCGCCACCAACATCGCCTTCCATATCGCCAACGCCTACGAGGCCGCACCGCAGGCCGACGGCACCTTCAAGGCGGCCAATGGCGGCGTTGTCGGCCTGTTCTCGCTGGAAATGTCGTCGGAGCAGCTCGCCACCCGCATCATCTCCGAGCAGACGGAAATCCCCTCCTCCAAGATCCGGCGCGGTGAAATCCACGAGGCGGATTTCGAGAAGCTCGTTGCCTGCTCGCAGGTGATGCAGAAACTGCCGCTCTACATCGACCAGACCGGCGGCATTTCCATCGCCCAGCTCGCCGCGCGCGCCAGGCGGCTGAAGCGCCAGCGCGGGCTCGACGTCATCGTCATCGATTACATCCAGCTGATGACCGGATCGTCCCGGCGCGCCGGCGAGAACCGCGTGCAGGAGATTACCGAAATCACCACGGGCCTGAAGGCGCTTGCCAAGGAGCTGAACGTTCCCATCATCGCGCTCTCGCAGCTCTCGCGCCAGGTTGAAAGCCGCGACGACAAACGCCCGCAACTTTCGGATTTGCGCGAATCGGGCTCGATCGAGCAGGACGCGGACGTGGTGCTTTTCGTCTATCGCGACGAATACTACATCAGGAACAAGGAACCGGAGGACGGCACCCAGGAGCACATCGAGTGGCAGGAGAAGATGCACAAGGTTGAGGGTAAGGCCGAAATCATCATCGCCAAGCAGCGTCATGGCCCGACCGGGACCGTTCAGATGGGCTTCCAGGGCGAGTTCACGCGTTTCTTCGATCTTGCGGAAGAGAGCCACCTGCCGGAGAGGTTCTAGGTCATCGTGACGGAAGAGCACAGTTTCGCGCTTGCCGGTGCCGATCCGCGGCTTGCCGGCGGCCGGTTGACCATCAATCTTCATTCGCTCGTCGCCAACTACCATGCCTTGCAGCACATGTGCGCACCGGCCAGCGTTGCCGGTGTCCTGAAGGCGGACGCCTATGGGCTGGGAGTCGAGTTCGTCGCACCCGCCCTCATCAAGGCAGGCTGCGGGCATTTCTTCGTTGCCTTGCCGGAAGAAGGGCGGCGCTTACGGGATTTGGCGCCGGATGCGGCCATTTTCGTGCTGGCCGGACTGTTCGAGGCCGAAGCGGCGCCTTTCTATTCCGATTCGCTCCTCATTCCTGTCCTCAACACCGAACGCGAGATCGCCATTTGGGAAGCCCATTGCGGCATCGTCGGCGAAGCGCTCCCCTGCGCGATTCATGTCGATACGGGCATGAACCGGCTGGGGCTTTCGGTCGAGCAGGCGACGGCCTTCGCCGAAGACAATGCGCTGACGAAGGCGGTAAAGCCGATCCTGCTGATCAG
>SCRB01000640.1 GCA_004299545.1 Rhizobiaceae bacterium | reverse complement strand
GGCAGCTCGGAAGATGGGAGTGACCGCCGACACAATCCACGTTCAAAATGCCTGGCCTGCTGTCGCGATCGTTGAGACTGCTGAAAGCAACGGTTGCGATCTGATTGTCATGGCTTCGCATGGACGGCGGGGCATCGAGCGGGCACTCCTCGGCAGCCAGACGGCCGAGGTATTGATCCTGTCGAAAGTTCCCGTCCTGGTCATCCGGCATGATCGCTCCGGCCACGCTCGTCGCCAGTGATAGGACCCATCGACTGTCGCGAGCACAGCGAACGAGTGTCTGGTTGAATACTTGCGGCAGTCGCTGCAACGAAACCGGAGAGGCGTGTATCTCTGACGGGTGCCGTCGACGGTAGACAAAACGGGTTCGGGATGGCAACAATTTTGGCAGGTCTATTGTGCTGCTTTTCTCAACTCGGGATGGCATCCGGGGTGATCAAGGACGCTGCGTGGCGGCATCAAACGCCCGCTGTCAGCTCAATAAAGGGGTTTCCCGCCGGCGCTCGTTTTTGTGAATAGCCACTTTGAACGTAAGGTAGAGGATCATGGCCAGCGGGATGTCCCCACGCAGTACTCTCCAAACCGTGCGGACAGAGCGGGAAACACACTCCCGGCCGCTGAAAATCCCTCTGGACGTCGCCTCCGCCGCTGTTCAGCGCGAACGTGCGATTGACCGGCTTACTGCCATCGGTGAAATGACCGGAGGCATAGCCCACGACTTCAGAAGTCTTCTTTCAGTCATCGATTCCGGACTGCGACTCGTCGAAAGCAGCGCGGGCGATCCGGCGAAACAACAGCCTCTGATCGGATCGATACGGAAAGAGATCGCTCGTGGCGTTGATTTGGCCTCGCAACTGCTGGCTTTTGCCAAGCGTCAGGTTCTCGATGCGCATACCGGCAATCCGAACGAGTTTCTGAGGAGCTTTGAGCCGTTCCTCAGATATGGCGCCGGACCAGACGTACGTGTTCGACTTATGCTTGGCTCGGACATCCCGAACTGCATGATCGACCCGGCCTTCTTCGATGCGGCAATACTCAATCTGATCGTCAACGCACGCGATGCCATGCCCGGCGGTGGGGAAGTTCGCGTCGTTACGGATCGTTGGGAAGACGCCAAGACAGGCACAGACGGAGACGGTCAGGTATATGCCCGCGTTCGCGTCGAAGACGATGGTTGCGGCATGCCTGAAAAAGTAGTGAAGAAGGTATTCGAACCCTTTTTCACAACGAAGGGAGAGAGCGGCACTGGCATAGGGCTGACACAGGTTCAGGCATTTATTTCGATGGTCGGAGGTAGGATAGACGTGGCAAGCAAGAGCGGCGTCGGAACGACCGTGACGCTTTTTTTCCCAGCCGTCAAACCCGTCGACGCCAGCAGTGCATAATCGAGCGAGACGGTGGCTTGATCATGAATGTGTTGTCGGTGGCAAGTGACATCGAAGACGTACCGGGCCGCTTCATCTTCGGCATCACAGCAATCAGCTTTATCGCGCGCCAGCCGATGGGCCGCTTCGGAAAAGCCGAGGAGGTCGCCGACCTCGCGGTCTATCTAGCCGGCGCCGAATATACCACCGGTCACACTTGTGCGATCAACGGCGGCTGGACGATCTGATCCCCTTCCAGAATGACCGGCCGCATTGGTCGGCAGGCAAACATCGGAGCCTTGAGACGCGTGAAGATCACCGGCTTTCGAACGGCTGACATCCGGTTCCCGACGTTGACTCGGAGAGACGGCTCGGATGCGACGAACCCGGATCTCGATTATTCGGCGGCATATGTCATCCTCGAAACGGATGTGCCCGGATCGAAGGGCATGGGCTCACCTTTACCATCGGGCGCGCCAACGATCTTTGCATCGCGGCAATCGAAAAGGTGGCATCGCGCGCCATCGGCTTCGATTTCGCCGAGATCGCCGGCCACATGGGTGCCTTCTGGCGGCACCTGACCGGCGATTCGCAGCTGCGCTGGCTCGGTCCCGACAAGGGCGTGATGCATCTCGCCACGGCAGCGGTGGTCAATGCCGTCTGGGACCTGTGGAGCAAGCGGGATGGCAAGCCCGTGTGGCAGCTCGTCGCCGACATGACGCCCGAGGAAATTGTCCGCTGCATCGATTTCAGCTACCTCACCAACGCACTGACGAAGCAACGGGCGATCGGCATCCTCGCCCGTGTCGCCGAAGGCAAGGCGTAACGCCGCGCCATCCTCCTGGAAAAGGGCTATCCTTCCTACACGACGTCCGCCGGCTGGCTCGGCTATGAGGAAGAGAAGATGCGGCGTCTCGTGCGCGAGGCCGTCTCGGCCAGCTGGACGCATATCAAGCTCAAGGTCGGCCGGGATCTCGAGGACGATATCCAGCGCTGCCGTGTGACGCGCGAGGAGGCCGCGACGAGATCGTCCTGATGATCGATGCCAATCAGGTCTGGGAAGTCAGCGAGGCGACTGAATGGGTCAGCGCGCTTGCCGGGTTCCATCCGTGGTTCATCGAGGAGGCGGACTGCTCCAACTTCCCCGACTTTCGCAGGCTGGCCGAGCGTCGCCTGCCAAGGCCGATCTTCGGCTATATCGATGGTGCAGCCGATAACGAACTCACCTATCGCCGCAACACGGAAAGCTTCGCGAACGTCGATCTGGTGCCCAACGTCCTGCGCGGTGTCGAGGATGTCGACCTATCGGTCACGGTGATAGGTCAGAAGCTGGCGCGGCCGGTCTATTATTCGCCGACCGCATTACAGCAGCTTTTCCATCACGACGGCGAGCATGCCGTCGGCGCGGCCGCTGCCAAATTCGGCACGATGTTCGGCGTTTCCTCGCCCGGCACAGCCAGCCTCGAAGAGGTCCGCGCTACCTGCGACACGCCGCAGGTCTACCAATTCTCCTTTCACAAGGACCGCAGGCTCACCAATGCTATCGATATCGGCTGCACGGGTATCATTCTCTCCAAAAGCGCGTCGCATGAGTCCGTTTAAACGCGACGCGCTTTAGACAGCGAATACGCTAGGAATCCCTTGGTGATTGCCGTTTCCGTAGGGAGGCCGGTTGTTCGTTAGATCATCTCGTATCTTGATCCGGCTCGACGATGGCACTGGATTCTGATGACCGGAAATTCCTCGATTCGATACGCAGGGCGCGGAGCGCGTTCAGGATGACGGCTACGTCGATAGCCTCCTGAAGCAACGCTCCTTCGACAGGAATGAGGTAGCCAAACGCGGCCGCTGCCATGCCGAGGATGGAAAGACCGACGCCCGCCACGACGCTTTGGATCGCGATGCGCCGGGAGCGCCGAGCGATTTCTATTCCTGATCCAAGCCGATCGAGCCGATCGACGAGCAGCACGGCATCGGCGGCTTCGGCCGACGCCGCGGCGCCGCGTGCGCCCATTGCCACGCCGACATCCGCGGCGGCGAGCGCGGGGGCATCGTTCATGCCGTCGCCCACCATCATCACCGGGCCATTCTTGCGCTCGGTCAGAACCAGAAGAACTTTCTGGTCGGGTGTTAATCCCGCCCGGATGCCGTCAATGCGCATGCCTTCAGTGACGCGCTTGGCCACGTCCGCGCGATCGCCCGTGGCGAGTATGATGCGCTCGACACCCTCGCTACGCAGCCAGTCAAGGGTGGTCCCGGCATCATCACGAAGCGGATCCGCCATAATGAGGCGCCCAGCTGCTTGTCCGTCTGCCGCGACCGCAACGAGGACGGAACCCGGGACGAGAGATGGACGTCCGCTCGCGGTTTGCTGCACATGCTGCGCCACGAATCGATCACTTCCCACACTGATGTTTCTACCTTCCACGTTCCCGGAAATTCCTTCGCCGGGGGTTTCAGATACATCAGTGGGCATCGGCAAGCGTAGGCCCCGCATCCTGGCGGCGGCGACGATAGCTTGGGCGACGGGGTGTTTCGACGCCTGGTCGAGCGCGGCCGCCAGTCGGAGGATGTCGTCTTCCGTCATGCCGCACTGGTTCTCGATCGACACGATGCGCGGGCGGCCGTCCGTCAACGTGCCGGTCTTGTCGAGGATGAGGGTTCGGACGCGCGCCATTGCCTCGAGCGCTCCGGCTCCCTTGACGAGGACGCCGAAATGCGCCGCCCGCGACAGCCCCGCCACCAGCGCGACGGGTACTGCAAGGATCAGCGGGCAGGGCGTTGCAACAACCAGGACGGCCACCGCCCGGATCGGATCCCGCGTAAACCACCAGGCGGCGACCGCGAATACGATGGTCACGGCCAGAAAACCAAGCGACCAGCGGTCGGCCAGGCGCGACATCGGTGCCTTGGATCGTTGGGCTTCCTCGACGAGCCGCACGATTCCCGCATAGGTACTTTCCATGGCGCGTCGCGTCGCGACAAGGTCGAAAGCCTCGCCGGCATTGGTCGCGCCGCTCATAGCCTCCGCGCCCCGCGAAAGCCGGACGGGAAGCGATTCGCCGGTCAGCGCGGACGTGTCGAGGAAGGCCGTGCCGGAAGCGACCACCCCGTCCACCGGGACGACGTCGCCCTGCCGGATCAGGAGCCTGTCATCCGGCTCGATCTCGTCGAGCGGCACGTCCTCCAACTCTCCGTTCCGGTGCCGTGTGGCGGTGCGTGGAACGCGGGATAGAAGCTCGCGCATCTCGTGCTTCGCACGGCCTTCGGCGAAACTTTCGAGGAAGGTGCCCCCTGAATACATCACCGCGACGACGGCCGCTGCCAGCGTCTCGCCGACGATTAGCGCGGCGAGCATCGATAAGGCGGCGACGATGTCGAGTCCGACCTCGCCGCGGAGAAGGCTGCGCAGGATTTCGATAAGAAGAGCGGCAAGTACGGGCAGGACACCGAGGGCCCAGGCAAGGCCGGCAGCATCGACCTTACCGGAAAAATGCAGCACAAGCCCCGTCACAATGCCCGCCAGCGCAATAAGAAGCAGGCCTGTTTTCAGCCGATCCGCACTTGCATAGTCCATATCGGCCGATTTTCCCTTATTCCGCACGCTACGTCCGTGACGGCGCAGATCGGTTCGCAGGACCGATCAAGCCAGATCCTAATGACTGCCAGTAGGTTTATTCGAGATTATGCCGCTTGCGGGTAGACGACTTGACGTCGGTCAAACGTGAATACCGAGTGTCGATGATTGAAAATCGCGGGAGTTTCGCAACGGCGTTCGTGTCCCGGACATCGGCCGATCAGGGTGGCGAGCGACAGATGCGCGATGTTTGCATCGTTGCCGCCTAAAACAGCATCTTACCGACATGTAAGGTACACAACCAGATAAGGTAAGCTTTTCACCCGACAGTCGGTCCAGGCACGAAGCAAGAGGTGAGCTATGACTGCTGTTTGGCGATCGATCTTTCTGGCCGTTTGTTTCGGGATAATTCTTGCCATCTTTTCGATCGATCTGTTCGCGGCCGAGCCCGCGTCGATCAAGGTCCAGCTCTGGAACAAGGGAGGCACGATGGGGCTGACGATGGACAAAACCAGCGTGCCTAGCGGCCCGGTCGAATTCGAGATCACGAATACCTCGAAGAATACGATGCACGAGTTCCTGATCGCACCATGGAAAGGTTCCCTGACCTCGTTGCCCTATGACAAGAGCGAGTCCCAGGTCGCGGAAGGCAAGGTGCCCGGCCTTCAAGGGCAGGAGGACATGAAGCCTGGCACGCAGACAACGTTGCGCCTCGTGCTCAAACCGGGTTCCTACATCGTCTTTTGCAACCAGCCGGGCCACTACAAGATGGGCATGTATGCTCACCTCAATGTAAGCTGATGTTTGCGTAGGCTTCCATTCACGAAAAGCTTTTCATTTTCCGTGCGAAGGCCATTCCGTCTCGATCGAACTTGTCGGAACGAATTCGGCTGGAAGTCACCCGTATTGCGAAAGCCGTGAGCACGAGCGTAAGAGCGCTGATAGCTCTGCTTGATCTGCCGCAAAGCGATCACAGGGGCTTCCTTCTAAGACATGACGCCGTTTCCAGGACGCCGCCATGTTGCAGACAAGCCCCGATCTGCGTGCTCCCCGATCCCGCCAGCATGGCCTAGTGACTGCTGCTCATGTGCTTTGGACGCATAAGTGGTCAACCATCGCATTGCTGGCAGTAGCGATCGCCGGCTTTTGGATACTCGCACGCTGGATCGTAGGCCCAGAGGTTATCGTATACCCCGTCATCCGCGCTGATCTTGTGAAGACGGTGGTGGCCAGCGGGCATGTCGAAACACCGTTCAGGGTAAACATCGGCAGCCAGATTACGGGAACCGTAGAGGAGGTGCTGGTCGACGAAGGCCAGACGGTGAGACGCGGCCAGCCGCTGATCGCACTCGAACCCAGCGAATTGAAGGCCGCCGCGGTGGGGGCTGAGGGCGCCGTGGCACAGGCCGATGCCAGAATGCGCCAGATGCGGGAGCTGGCACTGCCGGCTGCCCGGGAAGCCCTGAAACAGGCACAGGCGAACCTGACAAATGCTCGAGCCGTCTATCAAAGGGCGCTGGAATTGTCGCGCACCGGCTTCGGGACACAGGCAACGCTCGATGCCGCGCAAAAAGATCTCGGCGTCGTCCGTACCCAGGTCCGGACCGCGGAATTGCAGGTCTATACGTCACAGCCGGGCGGCAGCGACTATGTGATGGCCGAAACCCAACTCAACCAGGCACGGGCCAATCTTGCCACCGCCAACGCCCGGCTTGGCTATGCGACTGTACCAGCGCCCCGCGACGGTGTGCTGATCTCCCGGAACGTCGAACGCGGCGCGGTGGTGCAGCCCGGAAACGCATTGCTCGTCCTGGCGCCGTTCGGTGATAGCCAACTGGTATTGCAGATCGACGAGAAAAACCTCGGTCTCCTTCGCATCGGTCAGGGCGCGGTCGCTTCGGCCGATGCCTATCCGGACCGGCGGTTTCACGCCAGGCTGAGCTACATCAACCCGTCCGTGGATATCACTCGCGCCTCGG
>SCRB01000639.1 GCA_004299545.1 Rhizobiaceae bacterium | reverse complement strand
GTAATCTTCTTCCACAATGCACTCTCCTCCCGAGGCAGTTGTGGCACACTCGCCCCTGTCATTGGATCATCCGCGGGAAAAGCTGCGGCCTTCGGACAGGCGAGGCGGATGGGAGGAGACGGAATTGTCGGTACAAGACCGGGAAGCCCCTGTGTCGCGCGATCATGAGCGCGTGCGCGCGATTTCCTCCTTGCGCAAGAGCATGATCCGTCCCGAGCTCGGCGCGATCTGCGGCACCATCGCGGTGTTCGCCTTCTTCCTGATCGCAGCCCCCGGTTCGGGGATGTTCACGCTTCAGGGCGTCATGAACTGGGGCACGGAATCCGCCCAGTTCGCCATTATCGCCGTGGGGGCGTGCCTGCTGATGATCGCGGGCGAGTTCGACCTTTCCATCGGTTCGATGATCGGCTTTTCGGGAATGGCGATCGCGCTCCTGTCCGCACAATTCGGACTACCGATGTGGGCGGCGATCGTTGTCGCCTTCGCGCTTGCCATGGTGGTCGGCGCGATGAACGGTTTCCTCGTCGTCCGCACTGGTCTTCCGTCCTTCATCGTTACGCTGGCCTCCCTTTTTATCCTGCGCGGACTGGCGACCTTCATCCCGATCTCGATCAACGGCTCGACGATCATCAGCGGCCTGAAGGCGTCGTCGCAGAGCGACTGGCTTGCCCCCGCCTTCGGCGGCGAGGTTCTGAGCGGGCTGTTCACTTGGCTGGCCCGGCACGGCATCATCGATACCTTCAAGGCGGGAAGCAAGGCAGGGCAGCCGGTCGTCGACGGCATCCCCATGCTGATGGTGTGGGCCGTGGTCCTGGTGATCGCCGCCCATATCGTGCTGACGCGCACCACCTTCGGCAACTGGATCTTCGCCTCCGGCGGCGACGCCAATGCGGCGCGCAATGTCGGCGTTCCGGTGAACAGGGTGAAGATCCTGATGTTCGTGCTGACGGCGTTTTGCGCGGCCGTCTTCGCCGCCTGCCAGGTCCTCCATTTCGGTTCCGCGGCGGCGGACCGCGGCCTGCTCAAGGAATTCGAGGCGATCATCTCTGTCGTCATCGGCGGCACGCTGCTGACGGGCGGATACGGGACGGTTGCCGGCGCGGCACTCGGCGCCATCATCTTCGGCGTCGTCCAGCAGGGCCTTTTCTTCGCCGGCGTGGACAGTTCGCTCTTCCAGGTCTGCCTCGGCATCATCCTGCTCGCGGCCGTCATCCTCAACACCTATATCCGCCGGCTCATCACGGGGGAGCGCTGACATGCCGGTCCTGGAACTGAAAAACATCGAGAAGCATTTCGGCATGCTGATCGCGCTTGCCGGCGTGAGCATCGCGGTCAACGAAGGCGAGGTGCATTGCCTCCTCGGCGACAACGGGGCAGGGAAATCGACCCTGATCAAGACCATGTCCGGCGTCCACAGGCCGAGCCGTGGCCAGATCCTGCTCGACGGCGGCGAGGTTTCCTTCGCTAACGCGCGCGCGGCGATCGACAGCGGCATTGCCACCGTCTTCCAGGACCTGGCCATGATCCCGATGATGTCGGTGACGCGCAATTTTTTCCTGGGGCGCGAACCCAAAAGGCGGGTCGGCCCGTTCCGGTTCTTCGATTTCGACACCGCCGACCGGATCGCCATGGAGGAGATGGCGCGGATGGGCATTCGCCTGAGAGGGCCGGACCAGGCTGTCGGGACCCTGTCGGGCGGCGAGCGCCAGTCCGTCGCCATTGCGCGGGCGGTCTATTTCGGTGCCCGCGTCCTCATCCTCGACGAGCCGACATCCGCTCTCGGCGCACGCCAGACGGCCAATGTCCTCGCCACCGTGGACAAGGCGCGCAAAAAGGGAGTGGGAGTCGTCTTCATCACCCACAACGTGCGCCATGCGCTCGCGATCGGCGACCGTTTCACCGTCCTCAATCGCGGCAAGACCCTGGGAACGGCCCAAAGAGACGAGGTCGATCAGGCCGAACTGCAGGACCTCATGGCGGGCGGTGAAGAGATCGCCGAACTCGAAGATTCATTGCGCGGTTCCGTCTGAAGCGTTGTGCCACCTGGTCGTGCACGCTGCGCCTTTCGGCCGCTGCCGTATTCCATCGCTCTCAACGGATACGCCCAGCCGCTCCGGTCAGCGGCCGAGAAGTGCCTTGAGCTTGACGTCGGGAGAAGCGAGGTCTGCTTGCGCGGGCGTGGCGCGCCCGGCGATCAGCATCTCGGCGAGCCGGATGTCGCGTGCGACGGCGTTGCCCGGCCCGATGCCGCTTGCAGCGACCAGCCTGCCGTCCCTTGCCAGATGGAAGAGGATGAAGGCACCCGCGCCGAGATCGCGCCGAACGACGGTTTCTGCCTCGCCGGAGAGGCCCGCAATCTGCAAGGTGAGATCGTACTGATCCGACCAGAACCACGGCACGGAGGAAACCGCCTCGCTCGCGCCAAGCATGTTCCGCGCGGCGAGCGCACCCTGCTCTTGCGCATTGCGCCAGGCTTCCAGGCGTACGCGCCGCCCATCGTAGACGGGCAGGGGAAAGGAACAGCAGTCGCCGGCAGCGAAGATATCGGGGTCCGACGTGCGAAGCGTCTCATCGACGGCGACGCCATTCTCGATATCGAGCCCGGCCTCCTTGGCCAGCCGTGTCGACGGCACCGCGCCGATGCCGATCACGACAAGATCGGCATCGATCATGCGACTGTCCGAGAGCGTGAGCCGCACCTTCCCGCCATCATCGTGGATCGCGGCAATGCCGGCGTTGCAGACAATCTCGGCGCCATTGGCCTCATGGGCCGCGTGGATGACGGCAGCGATCCCCGCCGGCACACCGCGCATGAGGATCCGAGGCTGCGCTTCGACGACAACCGCTTCGGCGCCCAATTTGCGCGCCGCGGCGGCAAGCTCCAGCCCGATGAACCCACCGCCGATGATGGCAATGCGGCTTTTCGACTTGAGATGCCCTCGTATGGCCAGAGCATCGTTGAACGTTCTCAGGTAGACGCAGCGATCACCAAGCCCCGGCATGGTGAGCCTGCGGGGCTCGGCGCCCATAGCCAGAAGCAATCTGTCATAGGCAAGCGTTCGTCCGTCGGTCAGCTTCACCGCCTTTGCCGTTCGGCCGATGGAGGCGACCGAAACGGGCCGCAGATGCGTTATCGCCTTTGCTGCAAGCTCGGCCTCGCTGGCGATCGGCCTGACTTCGGGTGCATCCGTTACCATCGCCTCTTTCGAGAGGGGCGGGCGCTCATAGGGCAAGTGCGGCTCGGCACCGATCAGCGTCACCGGTCCGTTGTAGCTGAGCCCGCGCAACGCCAGCGCCGCGCGCGCGCCGCATTCGCCGGCACCAATGATGACCATCCCCCCGGCCATCAGCCTTAGCCGATGCGGATCATGACCCTACCGGTATCGATCTTCACCGGATAGGTCTTCAGGTTTTCGATCCATTTGGTCACTTCCGTCTCCTCATTGCTTGCCGGGCCACGAGGAGGGGCGCAAATGCGCCCCTCCAGTGTCGGCCCTGGGAGGCATTATTCCGCTGCCGTGGCCACGCTTCCTGCGCGATGCAGGTCCTCGCGATAGGGTTTCGCGGTCGGCGGCAGTTCGCGCTTGATGTAGTAGTCTTCGTAGCGCAACTGGCGCAGGAAAGCCGGGATCATCTCCCTGTAGCCGGCCCAGATCGAGGGGGCGGGAGCGGGAAGATCGTGCTTGATGGCTTCATGCAGTCTCGGAAGCGCGTGATACGGCACCATGGGGAACATGTGGTGTTCGACATGGTA
>SCRB01000638.1 GCA_004299545.1 Rhizobiaceae bacterium | reverse complement strand
GCAAAAGGTCGTGACCGCGACCTTTTGCTGCAATCAGCTCGGTAATGACCAGGAGCTGGTTCAGAGCGTCCAGACCGGCGCCATTCAAATGGGAACGTCGTCGAACAACAATCTCGATCAATTTACGTCGAAGATGATGGTTTTGGAGCTACCTTATCTTTTGCGCTCTCGCACCGCCTACCGAAAATTCTGGAAGACCGGTAGCGATGACATCCGCAGGGAATTCGAAACGAAGCTTGGCCTCAAGATCCTGATGGTCATGGACGCGGCGGGTTTCCGCAGCATCGAGACGGCTTCTCACGTTATCCACGCGCCGAGCGACCTGAAGGGGATCAAGTTGCGCGCGGCAAACACGCCGATCGAACTGGCAACCTTCAAGACCTGGGGAGCAAACCCCGTTCCGTTACCCTACAACCAGGTCTTCACCGCCATGCAGCAGGGTACGGTCGACGGCGAAATCCTGCAGCCGGTTTGGTATCATACCGACAAGCACTATGAAGTCGCCAAGAAGGTCTGCGACATCCGTTACATCATGCTTTCGCATATCGGCTTCATCAATCTCAATTTCTTCAATTCCCAGCCCAAAGCTGTGCAGGACGTGATCCTTGCCGCCGCTGCAAGCGCAGAGGATCACGAATGGGCGGAGGCCGGAAAGCAGTCCGAGCAGGCTCGCGCGAAACTTAAGGCCATGCCGGACGTCGATTGGTATGAGCCAACAGGCGCCGACCTTACAAAGTGGCAAGACAGCTCCCGCCCGGTCTGGAACCAGTTCGGTGACAAGATCGGGGCCGATCTCATCAAGCGCGTAGACGCACTCAATGTTTGACCATGCTCCGGCTGGGAGTGCTGAAGCGTCCAGAGACGCCGACGCGCCAGATAGGAAGAGGCACTCGGCTCCGAGAACCGCTCTCGCCGGATTGAGCAATCTCGTCGACGGCGCGGCGACCGTTGCCGTCGTGTTGCTGATGGCGGTTCTGGTCGCGGTGATGTTCGCCGCGGTCATCTACCGCTATGTCCTGAACGATGCCCTGGCATGGTCGGAAGAAGTCGCCGGCTTTGCCATGGGGTGGCTTGTGTTCCTCGGCGCCGCCGTGCTCTTCCGCCGCGATGGACATCCATCGAGCCGCCTGCTGCAGGACAAGGTTTCTCCCGCTGTTCGGAAGGTCATCGAACAATTGGTCGAAATCCTGGTCGGGATCTACCTCGTCGTCCTCATCGCCGCCGGCATCGGTATCCTCTCTACCTTTCAGCCGCATTCGCCGGCACTGTCGCTGCCTTACGGTGTGGTTTACGTCTCGATCCCCATATCGGGAGTCATAATGATCGTGCATTGGCTGGCCCGCCTGCGCGAACGTGTGTCGTTTCCGGCGATGGCGATCGTCGTGCTCATGGTAGCGGTGCTGGGAGGCGGGATCGTTTTCGCGACCGGCGCCACTATCGAGGCGCTTCAGGCGGTGCCCGCCTGGCTGTTGTGGTTGAGCCTGCCCATCGCGTTCTTCGCGGGCGTTCCGATCGCACTTGTGCTTGGCCTCGGTGCCACATTGTTCATCACCATGTCGGGAAGCGTGCCTCTCAGCATCGTGGCCCAGCGTGCCTATGCCGGTATCGATAATCCGTCTTTTCTTGCAATCCCTGCCTTTATGCTTACCGGGGCGCTGATGCTGGTTACCGGGATGTCGGACGGCCTCGTTGCTTTTGCGTCGGCAGTGGTAGGTCGTTTCCGGGGTGGCCTGGCACTCGCGGACGTTCTGGCAAGCGTGCTGTTCGCCGATATTTCCGGATCGGCCGTCGCGGACACCGCGGCGATCGGGGCAACCCTTATGCCCGGCATGGTCCAACGCGGCTATGACCGTGATTTCGTTGCTGCTCATCAAGCAGCGGCGGGCTCGCTGGGCACATTATTCCCACCCAGCATCAGTATGATCATCTTTGCCACCGTCACCAGCGTATCGGTAACAGGTTTGTTCCTGGGAAGCATTCTACCGGGGCTGCTGGTCGCGGCGAGCTATATGGCAATCGCCTATCTTGTAGCTCGGTATCGCAACTATCCGAGGGAGCCGGGCGTCGGCTTGCCTGACCTTGGCAAGTGCTTCATCCAGGCACTCCCGGCTCTTGTCGCCCCTGTTGTGGTTTTGGGCGGGATCCTGTTCGGCGTCTTTACTCCCTATGAAGCCGGCGCCGTGGCCGCAGTCTATGTAGCTGTTGTGGGAGGCCTGCTGCGCCCTCGCTCCATAAGTGGATATATGCGCGCCTTTGTCGACGGCGCCAACACCGCGGCCATGGTGCTGTTCATCATCGCCAACGCATCGATCCTCGCTTGGGTGCTGGTGGGACAGCAGGTTCCACAGCAAGCCGCCCTGTTCGTGGGTGGCCTCACGGATCAGCCGGTGATGATAATGCTGCTTGTCTCGATCTTACTCATCGCTTTGTCGATCTTTCTGGAGCCTCCCGCGATCCTGATAACGGTTGTCCCCGTCCTCCTGCCGGTCGTGACGGCAGTGGGCGTGTCGGATCTTCAATTCGGTGTGATCGTGATGCTGACCGGTGCGATAGGCATGTTGCTGCCGCCAATCGGGATCACCCTGCTGGTCTCCGTGTCGATCATCCAATCTTCGATCGAACGAGCCGCCCGTGCCGCCATTCCTTATGTGCTGGTTGCCTGCGCAGATCTGGGCCTGGTGATTTTATTCCCGTCGCTGACGTCCTGGCTGCCCAAATTCTTGGGGCATTAGGGTGCGATCCGGAAAAGCGGATCCGGTTTTCCGGATCACGCTCCGGCGCAGGGCAAAGGTCTTCTTTCGACGGTAGGAAACAGATTGGATGCAGAAGGAGAAATTTTTCTCGGATGGGGGCGGGAATCGCGATCTTGGCTGCGGCGGTCTGGTGCAAGAGGCGGCGCTCGATCCGCATCTTCCCATCATCGATCCCCACCAGCATCTCTTCCAGCGGCCGGATGCACCCTATATGCTCGGCGAAATGCTCGCGGACGCCCAGACCGGTCACAACATCCGGGGAACCGTTTTCATCGAATGCCATACCGGCTACAGGAGCAGCGGGCCGCGGCAACTTCAACCCGTCGGCGAGACGGCGTTCATAAACCAGATTGCCTCCGACTGCGCGAGTGCCGGTCCGCATAAGCCGCGTATAGCAGCCGGGATCGTGGCCTTCGCCGATCTACGGCAGGGCGAGCGCGTTCGCGAGGTGCTCGCCGCTCACAAGCAGGCGGCGCCTGAGCGGTTGCGCGGCATTCGCCAGCGAGGCGCCTGGGACGAAAGTCCCGAGGTGACGGTCCAGCCGCCATTTCCTCCCCCTCACCTTCTCATCGATCCGCAGTTTCGCAGGGGGTTCGCGCAGCTTCTGGAATTTGGGCTTGTGTTCGATGCCTGGGTTTTCCATCCCCAACTCGATGAACTCTTATCACTGACGGACGCATTTCCAGAGGTCCCGATCGTCGTCGATCATGCCGGGGGCCCAATCGGAGTCGGATCTTACCGGAATCGTCGCACGGAAGTGTTCTCGGCATGGAAAAGCAGCATAACGAAGCTCGCCGAGCGTCCCAACGTCTATGTGAAGCTTGGAGGATTGGGGATGAAGGTTTGCGGGTTCGATTTCGCTAACCGCGATATGCCGGCAACTTCCGCCGAAATCGCAGTGGCCTGGCGTCCATACATAGAGACATGCATCGAGTTGTTCGGCACCTCGCGCAGTATGTTTGAAAGCAATTTTCCGGTCGACAGGAAAGCCTGCTCCTATGTGGTGCTCTGGAACGCCTTCAAGATCATGACCCGGGATTGCTCAGCTGCAGACAAAGGCGATCTTTTCTTCGCGACGGCGGAACGCTTCTACGGCCTATCGGGCCTGATACAAAATCCGATGCCGTTGTCCGCCGAGACCTAAAACGCCAGCCACTGAATGGGGAAGAATTTCGGTTCCAGCCGACTGTCCGTCGTCAGAACATTTGGCGCAAGTCGCGGCGTAAATTAGCGGAGTGTCGGCCTCGTCTGGGGTTGATGTTAGGCGGCGAGCTT
>SCRB01000637.1 GCA_004299545.1 Rhizobiaceae bacterium | reverse complement strand
CCCATGTTGGCTAGATCGGCGGCAGTTTTCGGGTCAGCGCCTTTCACCCCAGCAATTGCCTTGACCTGATCGACCGTCAGCCGTCGTCCGGCTTCAAATTCGCCGAGGACCTTTTCAACGCAATCCAGGTTCGCGGCGAGGACACCCATTGCGGTTTGCCTGATGCGGGCTTCCACCAGACGTTTCTTGTAGTTCTGCAATCTTGTCGCGATGTTGATCAACGTCGTGGCATGCTGGCGGGTGATATCACATTCGGCCGATACCCATTTGCCAAACGTGCGATCCTCGATCAGGCCGGCTGCGATGTGCAATTGTTCCCCGACCGTAAAGGTCTGTTCTGTCGTGCGGCGGCCGACCGTTTCAATCACCGATGTGCAGTCTTCGAGGATCTTGAGCTTTTCGGGTTCCAATTCGAGCTTGGCATAATCGGAATCTGCCCACCGTTGACGTGGCGAAGATGTTTTCTTCTTCGCCTTTTTGGTAGTCTTGGCGGCTAGTTTCCCATTTCGCCGTGTCGCCGGCCTCGCCGCCTTTCGCTCCTGCTTCTCTTCCATTTCCGTTGCTCCTTCTCTCGGCTATTGGAGGGAGGAGGGCTAGCCGGCACTCGGGGCGGCGTCAAACAGGGCGATGCCATAACATATTGATGTCTAAAGGATTCGTTCAATGTCAGGTTATCCAAATCGAAACGCTTGCAACGCAACGGTTCCGTAGGATTCGTTTTGCACCGCCGATGGATTCAACGTGCGAGACGAATTCTTTGATGCCTCAAATTTCCTGCGTCAGCATGTCGCAATTTCTAGGGTCGATGGGAGGTGTCCGAACAGCAGTGGGCCGCATTTATCCATTCCACACACCGGATTCGTTTGCCGACCACGAAAATTGGAGGGCAGCAATGGGGCCGGTGAACGAACATGACGTAATCGCGGGAGCGGTGGCCACCTGAGACGTGGCGGCGATGTTCGAACCTCTAGCCGGCTGGCTGTCCCCCGATAGGATGAAGAACGATCTCACGATTGACACCGGGCCCATGCATCGAACGGAGGACAGCCATGAACCAGTATATCGGTCTCGACGTATCCATGAAAGAGACGGCAATATCGATCTGGCAGGACGGCAAGAGGGTTTGGCGGGGCAAGTGCGCGTCCGACCCGCAGTTGCTCGCGGCGGTGATCCGCAAGCGTGCACCACATGCCCGACGGGTCGTGTTCGAGACGGGGCCGCTTTCGGTCTGGTTCTACCATGCACTGACAGGAGAGGGCCTGCCCGTAATCTGCATCGACGCGCGGCATGCCAAGGCCGCGCTCGACATGGCTGCGAACAAGACCGATGCGAACGATGCTGATGGCCTGGCACATTTGGCCGAGGTCGGTTTCTATCGAGAGATTCGGGTCAAAGGGTTCGACAGCATGCTGATCCGCACGCTGATCACCGCGCGGCACCAGCTTCTCAAGATGCGTTTGCAGATATCCAACCAGATCCGTGAGCTCATGAAGACGTTCGGCCTCATTGTGCCCAAGGGCGCCGGCAGCGTGTTCGAGCGCAATGTTCGCAACCTTCTGCAGGGCGAGGAGAAGCTGGCTCGCATCGTATCCGATGCTCCAGGCATGGAGTAGTATCCGACACCAAATAGCAGAGCTGAGCAAGCAGCTGGCCGCGATGGCGCGTGAGGACCAACATTGCCGTCTGCTCATGTCCGTGCCCGGTGTCGGCACCGTCACAGCCACCGCCTTTGCCGCAGGCGTGGAGGATCCGGCGAACTTCAGGAACTCGCGCGCCGTGGGCGCATGGGTGGGCCTGACCCCGAGGCGCTACCAGTCCGGCGAGGTCGATAATGACGGCCATATCTCGCGTCGTGGCGACAATCAGTTGCGCGGTCTGCTATACGAGGCGGCCGCGGTCATCCTGAACCGGTCGAGAGATACCAGTACTCTACGAAGTTGGGCGTTGGAGCTGAAAGAACGGCTTGGCTTCAAGCGAGCGGCCGTGGCCTTGGCGCGCAAGCTGGCGGTGATCATGCATGCGATGCTCCGGACGGGCGAGTTGTTTGATCCGCACGGAGGAACGCCCACCGCTACCTGATACTCCAGTCGGTCGCCTGCGACGATTCCGCCATATCATTTAACCAATAGCGTTCTTACAGGGCGCACCGAGCCGTCCCTGCCGGGACGTGGCTGAGATCTTCCTATGTTCGTTGCGCAACCTGCTAAACGAGGCAGTTGCTTCCCGCTTCGCGGAATGATCTCAGCCACG
>SCRB01000636.1 GCA_004299545.1 Rhizobiaceae bacterium | reverse complement strand
GGTCCGCATGCAGAAGCTGACCGACGATTTCACCAAGAAAAACCCCGGCATCGACGTGAAATGGGTGACGCTGGAGGAAAACGTTCTGCGCCAGCGCGTCACGACCGATGTCGCCACGCATGGCGGCCAGTACGACATCATGACCATCGGCAATTACGAGGTGCCGATCTGGGCCAAGCAGAAATGGCTCCTGCCGCTCGACAATCTCGGCGCGGATTTCGACGAGAGCGATCTGTTGCCGGCAATCCGCAATTCACTCTCCTATGACGGCAAGCTCTACGCTTCGCCCTTCTATGGCGAGAGCGCGATGACCATGTACCGCACCGACCTCTTCAAAAAGGCCGGCCTGACCATGCCGGAGAGCCCGACTTGGGGATTCATCAAGAAGGCGGCGGACAAGATCACCGACAAGAAGGCTGGAATCTACGGCATCTGCCTGCGCGGCAAGGCCGGCTGGGGCGAGAACATGGCGTTCGTGACCGCGCTCGCCAATTCCTTCGGTGCCCGGTGGTTCGACATGAAGTGGCAGCCGCAGTTCGAAACGAAGGAATGGAAGGAGGCGGCGAAATTCTATGTCGACCTGCTCAAGAAGGACGGCCCTCCCGGAGCCTCCTCTAACGGCTTCAACGAGAACCTGGCGCTGTTCCAGTCCGGCAAGTGCGGCATGTGGATGGACGCGACGGTCGCTGCTTCCTTCATTTCCGACCCGAAACAGTCCAAGGTCGCCAGCGATGTCGGCTATGCGCTCTTCCCGACCCATGGCGACCTGAAGAACCATGGCAACTGGCTATGGTCGTGGAGTCTGGCCATCCCGGCGGGCACCAAGAACGCCGACGCCGCCAAGAAATTCATCAACTGGGCGACCAACAAGGATTATGAGAAACTGGTGGCGAGCAAGGATGGCTGGGCAGCAGTGCCGTCCGGAACGCGCACCTCGCTCTACAAGAATCCCGACTACCAGAAGGCTGCGCCCTTTGCCGCGATCACGCTGAAGGCCATGGAGGCAGCCGATACCCAGCATCCTTCCGTTCAGAAGGTGCCTTATACGGGCGGCCAGTTCGTCTCGATCCCCGAGTTCCAAGGCATTGGTACCGCTGTCGGCCAGCAGTTCTCCGCAGCCGTTGCAGGCCAGGAAACGGTCGATCAGGCGCTGGCGCGGTCGCAGCAGATCACCAAGCGCGAAATGATGAAAGCGGGATACAAATAATCCTCCGCACTCGGGCTGCGGCAAGTCAGGCCCGCCGCAGCCCGCTTTTTATCTCCTGCCCGGTAGCGGAGCCCTCGCCATATCCTGGGCCAGCGTGGCCGGAACTGCCGCCGCGCCGACGCGGCGCCTTTGTCTTCCGCGCGCAGGATAAGACGGCGAGGGAAGGAAACCGCAACGTAAGAGGTGAACCTCATGGCTACGCTGCACACGCGGGCGAGCGCCCGGCTGATGATGTCCCCGGCAGTCATCCTGCTTTTCATCTGGATGATCGTGCCGCTCGCCCTGACGATCTACTATTCCTTCCTCAACTACAATCTGCTGACGCCGGGCGCTCATAATTTCATCGGCTTCACCAATTACAAATTCTTCCTCACCGACCCGACCTTCCTCATTTCGATCTGGAACACGCTGCTTCTGGTCGTGGGCGTGCTCCTGATCACCATCGTCGGCGGCATCGCGCTGGCGCTCCTCATCGACCAGCCCATGCACGGGCAAGGTATCGTGCGCATCCTGGTGATCGCGCCCTTCTTCGTCATGCCGACGGTTTCGGCACTGGTGTGGAAGAACATGTTCATGAATCCGGTGAACGGCCTCTTCGCCTGGCTGGCCCACCTCTTCGGCGTCCAGCCGATCGACTGGCTGGCCCATGTGCCGCTCCTGTCGATCGTCATCATCGTCGCCTGGAGCTGGCTGCCTTTCGCCACGCTCATCATCTTGACCGCGCTGCAATCGCTCGATGCCGAGCAGAAGGAGGCCGCGGAGATGGACGGTGCCGGCGTCGTCTCGCAGTTCATCTACATCACGCTGCCGCATCTGGCACGCGCCATCACCGTCGTCATCCTGATCGAGACGATCTTCCTGCTTTCGATCTTCGCCGAAATCCTCGTCACCACCAATGGCGGGCCGGGAACCGACACCACGAACCTGACCTATCTGGTCTATTCGCAGGCGCTTTTGCAGTTCGACGTGGGCGGCGCGTCGGCCGGCGGCATCGTCGCCGTCATCCTGGCGAACATCGTCGCGCTCTTCCTGCTGCGCATCGTCGGCAAGAACCTGGAGGCTTGACCTATGGCTCGTTCGGTCAGCAATCGGCGCAAATGGACCTTCACGATCATCGCATGGATCGTCGCGCTCCTGATCTTCTTCCCGATCCTGTGGACGGTCCTGACCAGCTTCAAGACGGAAGGGGCGGCCGTCGCCGTGCCGCCGCAATTCCTTTTCTTCCACTGGACGACGGAGAATTATGCCGAGGTCTGGAGCCGCTCGAATTACGTGCTTTATTTCTGGAACTCGGTGGTCATCTCGATCGGCTCGACGATCATCGGCCTCGTCATCGCCATTCCCGCCGCCTGGGCAATGGCCTTCTCGCCGACCAAGCATACCAAGGACGTGCTGATGTGGATGCTGTCGACGAAGATGATGCCGGCCGTCGGCGTGCTCGTTCCGATCTACCTGATTTTCAAGAATACTGGCCTTCTCGATACCCGCACGGGCCTTGTCATCATCATGACGCTGATCAACCTGCCGATCATCGTGTGGATGCTGTTCACCTATTTCAAGGAAATCCCGAACGACATCCTCGAAGCGGCGCGCATGGACGGAGCGACGCTCGGCAAGGAACTGCTTTACATCCTGACGCCGATGGCGATCCCCGGCATCGCCTCGACGCTTCTGCTCAATATCATCCTGGCGTGGAACGAGGCGTTCTGGACGCTGAACCTGACCGCTGCCAACGCCGGCCCGCTGACGGCCTTCATCGCCTCCTTCTCTGCGCCGGAGGGGCTGTTCTATGCAAAGTTGTCGGCGGCTTCGACCATGGCGATCGCGCCTATCCTTATCATGGGCTGGTTCTCGCAGAAGCAACTGGTGCGCGGCCTGACATTCGGCGCCGTGAAGTAGACGAGGGAGAATCCGATGGGCAGCATCCTGTTGAAGAACGTCTCCAAGGTGTTCGGCGAGCACGCGGTCATCCCGGATATCGATCTCTCGATCGATGACGGCGAGTTCGTCGTCTTCGTCGGCCCCTCGGGCTGCGGCAAGTCGACCTTGCTCAGGCTGATCGCGGGGCTCGAGGACGTCAGCGGCGGCGAGATCCTGATCGACGGGCGCAACG
>SCRB01000006.1 GCA_004299545.1 Rhizobiaceae bacterium | reverse complement strand
GCTCTTCCGATCTCAACGCACTCGTCAATGCCGAAACGCTTGCCGAACTGGCCGAGGAGATCGGCTTGAGCGAGCTTATCCAGGCGGGGATCGACATTCGCTCGCCGAAAGGGCGCAAAAGGGTCAATCTGCGCGCCGACGTGATGGAATCGCTGATCGCGGCGCTTTATCTCGACGGAGGGCTCGAAACCGCCCGCCGCTTCATCCTGAAACATTGGGAGCCGCGCTCGCGGGAAGCGGGCGCCGCACGCCGTGACGCCAAGACCGAATTGCAGGAATGGGCGCACCAGAAGACCGGAGTGCCACCACTCTATCGGATCGAAAGCCGTGAAGGCCCCGACCACGATCCTCTGTTCACCGTCAGCGTGCTGATCGACGGCTTTCAGCCGGGCGAGGGTAGTGGCCGCTCCAAGCGGGAGGCGGAGCAGGCAGCCGCCGCGATGATCCTGCGCCGCGAAGGCGTCTGGCAGGATGAAGGAGAAGCCGCATGAGCGACGCCGATCCGGATGCCACCGTGCCGAAGCGTTCCGGATTCGTGGCGCTGATCGGTGCGCCGAATGCCGGCAAATCGACGCTCCTGAACCGGCTCGTCGGGGCGAAAGTCTCGATCGTGACACACAAGGTGCAGACGACGCGGGCCATCGTGCGCGGCGTTGCGACTTTTGAGAACGCGCAGATCGTCTTTGTCGACACGCCGGGCATCTTCCGGCCGCGCCGCAGGCTCGACCGCGCCATGGTGACAACGGCCTGGGGGGGCGCCAAAGACGCCGATCTCGTGCTCGTGCTGATCGACGCGGAGCGCGGCCTGACCGACGATGCCGAGATCATGCTCGACGCGCTCGGCAATGTCAGGCAGCCGAAGATGCTGGTCCTAAACAAGATCGACCGTATCCGCCGCGATAGGCTGCTCGACCTATCGGCTGCGGCCAATGCGAAGGCGGATTTCCTCGAGACCTTCATGATCTCCGCTCTGAACGGCTCCGGCTGCGACGATCTCATCGCGGTGGTGGCGAAGCGGCTTCCGGAAGGGCCGTGGTATTACCCTGAAGACCAGATCTCCGACCTGCCGATGCGGCAATTGGCGGCCGAGATCACGCGCGAAAAGCTCTATCTCAGGCTGCATCAGGAATTACCCTATTCCGCCCATGTCGAGACGGAAAAATGGCAGGAGAAAAAGGACGGCTCGGTCAGGATCGAGCAGGTCATCTATGTCGAGCGCGAAAGCCAGAAGAAAATCGTTCTCGGCAGGAAGGGCGAGACGATCAAGGCGATCGGGCAGGCGGCCCGGCTGGAGATCGCCGACATCCTGGAACAGCCCGTGCATCTCTTCCTTTTCGTAAAGGTGAGGGAAAACTGGGGTGACGACCCGGAGCGCTATCGCGAGATGGGGCTTGAATTCCCCACCTAAGCGGTGCGATTGCTGTCATATGGAATGGCGCGACGAGGGTATCATTCTCGGCACTCGCCGGCATGGCGAGACAAGCGCCATACTGGAAGTGATGACGCGTGCCCACGGGCGGCATCTGGGGCTTGTCAGGGGCGGCCGCTCGAGGCGCATGCAGCCGCTCCTCCAGGCGGGGAACCGGGTGGAACTCACATGGCGCGCACGGCTCGATGAGCATCTCGGTCTCTTCCATGCCGAGGCGCTCGATCTCAACGCGGCGCGGCTTTTCGATAGCGCGACGGCGGTTTTTGGCCTTCAGACGCTGGCAGCGCATCTGCGGCTTTTGCCCGAACGCGATCCGCATGCCCGTCTTTACGGGGCGCTTGAGATCGTTCTTTCCCATCTCGACGATGCTGGCGCGGCGGCCGAACTTCTCGTCCGTTTCGAGCTGATGCTCCTTGATGAACTGGGATTCGGGCTCGATCTCAGCCGATGCGCGGCAACTGGCAAGAGCGAGGATCTCGCCTATGTTTCGCCGAAATCCGGGCGTGCCGTCTCGCGCAGCGCCGGGGCGCCCTGGCAGGACCGGCTGCTCCTGCTTCCTGCCTTCCTGAAGCGCGGCTCTGGTCTGCACGGAACTGGTGCGGAGATCGACGCCGCTTTCCGGCTGACAGGTTTTTTCCTCTCCCGCCATGTCTATGAGCCGCGCGGAATGACCGAACCAGAGGCGCGTGCCGGCTTTCTCTCCGCCTTCGGGAGATCAACCCTGCCTTCGGGAGAGAACGCCGCATGAGCGAGACCGAACTCTTTCCGGGCCATGTCGCCAGGCTCGGCGTCATCCCGCTCGACGATCTGGTGAGCCGTGCCGGCCTCGAACTCCTGCAAGGCGTGATCGAGGGCCGCTATCCCGCACCCAACATCGCGGCGAGGCTGAACTTCGCGCTCGTTGATGTGTCCGCCGGAAAAGCTGTTTTCCGCGGCCTGCCGCAGGAGGCGCATCTCAATCCCCTCGGTCTCGTCCATGGCGGCTGGGCAGCGACTTTGCTCGATTCGGCGCTCGGCTGCGCGGTGCATACGCTCCTCGAAGGGGGCGAGGCCTACACGACAGCAGAATTCAAGGTGAACTTCATCCGGCCTGTCACGCCGCGCACCGGCGAAGTGGTCTGCGAGGGCAGGGTGCTGCATCGCGGCCGGACGCTTGCCGTTTCCGAAGCGACCCTGAAGGACGCGAATGGAAAGCTGCTCGCCTTCGGCACCGAAACCTGTTCCATTTTCCCGGCCGCGAATCTTCTGAGGCGCTGAACCCGGACTGCCCGCGAAGAACAGAACTTGCAACCGGCTCCTATCCGCAGTTCAATTCCGAATCGCTGGTGATCCGTGCGGATGGGCATGGGTTCAGGTCGGACATGGACGATAAAAAACGTGCCATTCTCGCTGAAATCCCGCGTCTGAGACGCTACGCCCGCGCGCTGCTGCACGACAGGGAAGCGGCAGACGATCTGGTGCAGGACAGTCTGGAGCGCGCGCTTTCACGACTGGACAGTTGGCGAAGCGGCGGAAGTCCGCAGCGCTGGCTTCTGACCATCATGCACAATCTCTTCATCGACCATAAGCGCCGCATGGTGCGCCACCGCGAGGTTCGT
Source organism: Rhizobiaceae bacterium (assembly GCA_004299545.1). Taxonomy (GTDB): domain Bacteria; phylum Pseudomonadota; class Alphaproteobacteria; order Rhizobiales; family Rhizobiaceae; genus Mesorhizobium_L. Next base: position 2,359 of record SCRB01000006.1, on the reverse strand, counting down.
CCGCTCTCGCAGGACGTGGCCGACAGCATCGTTTCCCCGCCGACCCAGTTCGAGAGCGTCGTCTCGCGCGAGGTGTTCGAGGCGCTGCAGGCGATCGCGCCAGAACGGCGCGAGGCTCTGCTGCTCGTCGCGGTGGAGGGGTTTACCTATGCCGAGGCTGCGTCCGTTCTCGGCATTCCCACCGGGACCGTGATGTCGCGGATCGCGCGGGCGCGGGAGGAATTGCGCGCGTCGCTGGACGATGCAGCGCGGCGGCGCACGATCAGGGTCGTCGAAAAATGACGAACCGTGAATTTTCCGAAAGCGACATCCATCTTGCGCTCGATGGGGAAATGCCGGTCGAAGAACGTTCCGCCTTCGAGCGCTGGCTGGAAATCCATCCGGACATGCAGGCGAGGAGCCATCGTTTCGCGACCGACAGGGACCGGTTATGCGAGACGCTGGCCGGAATACTGGACGAATCCGTGCCGCCGCGGCTGTCCGGCGTGCCGCTTGTTCCGGAAGAAGGAGTGAAAGGACCGCCGCGCTTTTTCTGGCGCGCGCTGGCGGCGGTGGCGATCCTTATCGTCGGCGGCCTCGGCGGTTTCATCGCCGGCCGGGTGCATTGGGGGGTACCGCTGTCCGGAGAGACCGTTGCGGACAGGGCGATCGCCGCGCATGTCCTTTATGCGGCGGAGAAGCGTCATGTCGTCGAGGTCGGCGCCGACCAGAAGGATCATCTTGTCGACTGGCTCTCGAAGAGCATCGGCGTTCACCTGATCACCCCCGACTTCTCTGGCGCCGGGTTCGAACTTATGGGTGGGCGGCTTCTCCCGTCGGCGCACAGGCCTGCCGCACAATTCATGTATCAGAACCGCTCCGGCGCGCGCGTTTCGCTTTACGTCGTGGGGGATCCGGGCAGCCGCGAGACGAGCTTCCACCTGTTGGAGGAAGACGGCGCGCGCGCCTTCTACTGGCTCGACAATGGCCGCGGCTACGCCGTTGCAGGAGCCGTGTCGGAAAACACGCTTCTCACCCTCGCCAACCTTGCCTACACCCAACTCGCCTTTTCGGAGACGAAATGAGGTGAGCGATGTCATGATTTGGGTGGCGTGGATTGAGGCGGCGTCTTTTCGACAAGCCGGATGCTGCTTTGCGGCAAGGGGGCGGTGAACCCATTCTCGTCGAAGCGTACCCTGGCCAGCCTGGTCAGGTCGAGCTTGGTCTGCCACCAGTCCGACGCCTGGGTCCAGTAGCGGAGCGTCACCGTTGCGCCGTTGTTCTGAAGCTCCGACACAAAGGCGAGGGGCGCCGGGTCCTCCAGGACGCGTTTGTCGTCGGCAAGCTTCAGCAGAAGCTTCAGCGCGAGATCGATGTCGTCGTCATAGGCGACGCCGATCGCCAGGTCGTTGAGCCTTGTCTTGTTGCGCGAATAGTTCGTAACGGCGGAGCCCCAAAGCTGACTGTTCGGAGCCATCACGTAGAGACCGTCACTGGTCTTCAGTTCGGTCGCAAAGAGGCCGATCTCCTTGATCGTGCCGGCGATATTTCCGACCGAGACATATTCGCCGACGATGAACGGCCTCAGCACCAGAAGCATGATGCCGGCGGCGATGTTTTGCAACGTTCCCTGCAGCGCCAGGCCGATGGCGATGCCGGCCGCGCCGAGCGCTGCGATGATGCTCGCCGTCTGGACGCCGAACTGGGCGAGCACGATGACGCCGGCGAAAATCAGGATCGTGTAGCGCAGGACCTTTGACAGGAAGAGGCGAAGCGTCTGGTCGAAGCCGCGCACATGACCCAGTCCGGCAAAGCACCAGCGCTCGGCGAGACTGGCGGCGATATAGCCCAGGATGAGAAGGACGATGGCGCCAAGCGTGGAGAAAGAATAGTTCACCAGGATGGTGCCCGCTTCGTGAACACCCGTCTGTGCAGCAATCATCAATTTACTGGTCGTGGCATCCATAAAGACGCCTCCCTCGGTTTCAGGTAATGACTGAGTGTCATGCAATCCGCGACGGCACGAAAAATTATCGCCGCGGACCAGATCGAACCGGGACCACAATGCCGTCTGATCCCTGTCAAATAAACCCTTGAGAACCGCTTTTCGCCGCGTTCGACCCGTGTCACAATTAGGCCTTATTTCGGGAGCGATAGCGCCGAAAGGCTGACGCGGGAGAAGGCTACGGCGGCCACAAGGAGAATGAAGTGCCTTCTTCGCTCGGGGTCGTCGTTTCCCGCATGAACGTCACCATTCGTCCGGCTGTGATCTCGGACATCGACCGGCTGGTTGCCATCGAAAATGCGGTTTTCGCCACGGACCGCCTCTCGCGCCGTTCCTTTCGCCAGGCGGTGGAAAGCCCGACGACGGAGACGCTGG
>SCRB01000635.1 GCA_004299545.1 Rhizobiaceae bacterium | reverse complement strand
CCGCGATATTTCGAGCCAGCGTTCTGCCAGGGAACGGGCTGGCCGCTCGGCGTATATTCGAGCGCCTTGTATTCCGCCTCGAGCGCGCTGCGACGATCGCGCCTGCTCAGCCCGGCACCGATCGGCCCGCGGATCAGGCCGCCGTTCATCTCCTGCAATATGGTCGAGCCGACCGCCTCGCCGGGCTGTTTCGCCGGGCTGCCGCTTACGGCTGTTCCGGGTTTGGGCGCCCTGTGGGACGCACAGCCTGCCGTCAGTCCCGCTACGGCAAGCAGAACCGCGCAAAAAAATTTCCTGCTCATGAAATCCGTGAGCCCCTCGTGCCTGTGAATGGTCCGCCACGCCATTCGGTAACGGCAATCTGGCGCTTTTCGGGCCGGATTTCAACTTTCGGTGCAATTTTCTCAACGCGCCTGCCGCAACAGCACGGCCGCCCTCAGCCCGCCAAGGGACGAGCGCTCCAGATCGAGCTTTCCGTCATATTCGCGAATCAGGTCGTGGACGATCGACAGGCCAAGGCCGCTGCCAGGCTTTGTCTCGTCCAGCCGCCTGCCGCGCTTCAGGACCTCGCGGGCCTTGTCTTCGGGAATGCCCGGTCCATCGTCTTCTATTGCCAATGTGAACATCTCTCCGGCGGTACCGGCAGCCGCGGGCACAAGGGTCACCGTAACCTGGCTCTTTGCCCATTTGACCGCGTTTTCGAGGAGGTTTCCCGTTATCTCCTCGAAGTCCTCGCTTTCGCCGGCGAATTTCACGTCTTCTTCGGGAAGCAAGAGCGAAATCCGTGCGTCAGGGTTGAGCTTTAGCATTACCCTGACGAGCCGCTCCAGCAGGGGCTTCAACTGCGTCCTGAAAACCACGCTGTCACGCTGGGCGGCGATGCGCGCGCGTTGCAGATAATGGTCCACCTGCTGTTGCATGGCGGCCGCCTGTTCCCCCACGAGATGGCCCTTTTCCCCACCGATCTGCCGGCTTTCGTTCAACAGGATCGCAAGCGGCGTCTTCAGCGAATGGGCGAGATTGCCGACCTGGGTTCGGGCGCGCTCGACGATACGCCGGTTGTTTTCGATCAACGCATTGGTTTCGTCTGCGAGCGGCTCGATCTCGGCGGGAAACCTGCCGTCGAGACGAGTCGCCTCCCCTTCCCTCACGCGCTGAAGCGCCTTACGGACCCTGTCGAGAGGACTGAGCCCGATGAGGATGGCAATGGCGTTGATGGCGATCATGCCGGCGCCGAAAAGCGCCAGATAGGCGTACACCTTGTCGTCGAAGCGGGCTATGTCGCCGTCGAGTTCGCTGCGGTTGCCGATGACGCGGAAACGGGCGACGCGATTCTTGGTATCGAGGACGAATTCGCTCTCGACCGCTTCTATCTGTTCGCCGGCAAGGCCGGTCGCCGTGTAGTGGCGCTGGAAATCGGAGTTGAACGGGACCTTCTGGACCGAAGGCGAGGGAATAGCCCCTGTCATCGAAATGGAACGCAATTCACCGGTCAGGTCCTTGGAAACCGGCGTCACCGACCAATACCAGCCGGAGCGCGGAATGCTGAAACGCAGGTCGCCGAGATCCGGCGCGCCGACGAGGCTGCCGCTGTCGGAAACGCTGACGGAACTGATGAGATTGAACAGATGCGCCTGCAGCAGGCTCTGGAAGCTGTGTTCGCTCGCCTGGCGATAGAGGGTCGAGATGATGGTCGCGACAACGACCAGCATCGCCACCGCCCACACCGTCGAGAAAGCGATGACGCGAAAAGCGACGGATCGCGGCCCGAATTTCATCGCGCGCCGACAGCCATGGCAATGGATCGCAACAGGATCACGCTTCAGGCTCACGCATCCGGTAGCCCATGCCGCGTACCGTTTCGATCAGATCGACGCCCATCTTCCTGCGCAGGCGCCCGACGAAGACTTCTATCGTATTGGAATCACGGTCGAAATCCTGGTCGTAGAGATGCTCCACCAGTTCGGTGCGCGAACACACCTTGTCCTGGTGGTGCATCAGATAGGCCAGCAGCCGGAATTCGTGCGAGGTGAGCTTGAGCGGAACGCCGTCAACCGTCGCCTTCGAGGACTTGGTGTCGAGAAGGAGCGGTCCGCATGCCAGTTCCGGCGAAGCGTGTCCGGCGGCGCGGCGGATGAGGGCCCGGACGCGCGCCAGCACCTCCTCTATATGATAGGGCTTGGTGACATAATCGTCGGCTCCGGCGTCGATGCCGGAAACCTTGTCGCTCCAGCGATCGCGTGCCGTCAGGATAAGGACGGGCATGTTGCGTCCGTCGCGGCGCCAGCGCTCGATAACGGAAATGCCGTCGATTTGCGGCAAACCAAGATCCAGAACCACCGCGTCATAGGGCTCCGTATCCCCGAGAAAATGACCTTCCTCGCCGTCATAGGCCCGGTCGACCACGTAGCCGGCATCGGCGAGAGCTTCCGATATCTGCCGGTTCAGCTGCTTGTCATCCTCGACGACCAGTACCCGCATGGCATTCCTGTCCTTCGTCCCAAGGCAAACCGGCAATTCGAGGGGCGCGACCTGATGGCGTTTCGATCGCGCCGGCCGGCGCCGACTTTACTTGGCGGGGACAGTAAATTCCACGCGCCGGGGCCGCTGTCCATCCTTTGCGGGGACGAGCACCACGATGACGCAA
>SCRB01000634.1 GCA_004299545.1 Rhizobiaceae bacterium | reverse complement strand
GCCGGGCTGTCCCTGCGTGATGCCGTCGCACATGGCGGGTACACCGCCGGCCACCTGCGCGACACCGCCTGCCTCGCGCGCCGCCTCGCGGATGATGGCCGGGAAGGTTTCGTAAGGCTGATGCGCGGAGAGCATGTCGTTATAAGCGGTGACGATGCCGAGATTGGGTATGTGGTCGCTGCGGAGCGCCGCCTTCTCCGGCGCGGCGCAGGCCGCGAAGCCGTGCGCGAGGTTGCCGCAGGAGAGAGAGGCGCGGCTGACACCTTTCGCCGCAGCCTGCGCGATGCGTTCGAGATAGATGTCTCTGGACGGTTTGGACCGTTCGCGAAGACGCGCGGTGATGGCGAGGAGTTTTTGGTTCCGGCTCATGCGGTGTGCTCTCATTCTTGCGGCGCGAAGCTCCTCCGATCCTTCACGCCGTCTCCGTGTTATTCAGGGCGCCCAGAAAACGTCGACCGGCTTTCCCGCATGCTCGAAGATCGAGCGGATGGGCATGGGGTGATCGCCCGTGCCGGCGAACGCCGTCTCGAGCGTCGCTTTCTTTTCCTCGCCCTCGATATGAAGGGCGAGATGCCTGCCGGCGACGAGGCGCGGGAGCGAAAATGTCAGCCGGGGTTCGACCGCACTTACCGCATGGACGGGCAGGATCGTCTCCTGTCCCTTCGGGTCGAGAAGGGTTGGAAGCGTGGTCGCGTCAGGGAAGAACGATGCCGTATGGCCGTCATCCCCCATTCCCAGAACGACCAAATCGAACGGGTAGGGAAAGCCGGCGACGGCCGTCCTGGCCTTTTTCGCGGCTTCCTCGATCGCCGGCGCCGGATGATAAAGGCCGACGAAATGCGCCTTGGCCGCTTCATGGTGAAGCAGGTTCTGCCGTGCCAGGCGTTCGTTCGAACGAACGGAGGAGGGCGGCACGAAACGTTCGTCGACGAGCGTGATGGTCACCTTTTCCCATGGGATCGTGATCCTGGCGAGCGCCTGGAAAAGCTTCACCGGTGTCTTGCCGCCCGAAACGGCGAGAAGCCCTGTGCCTCGGCTTTCGACCGCCTCCGACAGCACCTTGCCGATGCGTGCCGAAAATGATGCGGCCAGGGCGTCGGGCGTTGCGAATTCATGCCAATGGCGTTCTGCAAGCTTTGTCATGGCGATCACGCGCTCTCATGCCATGTGCGGCCGTCGCGCTCGATAAGGGCGACGGAGCCGGACGGTCCCCAGGTACCAGCGGTATAGCCTTGCACTTCCTGCTGCGTGTCCTCCCATGCCGCGAGGATTGGATCGACCCAGCGCCACGCTGCTTCCACTTCGTCGCGGCGCATGAAAAGGGTCTGGTTGCCGCGCACCACGTCCATCACCAGCCGCTCATAGGCATCCGGATTGCGGGCGTGAAAGTTTTCCGCGAAGCTCATGTCGAGCGACACGTTCTTCAGTCGCATGCCGCCCGGTCCGGGATCCTTGATCATGATCCACTGCTTGATGCCTTCGTTCGGTTGCAGGCGGATGACGAGCTGGTTGGCCGTGACGCGGCCGGCCGTCTCCTCGAAGATGGAATGCGGGATCGGCTTGAATTCGATGACGATCTCGGAGACGCGCGAGGCCAGCCGCTTGCCGGTCCTGAGATAGAACGGTACGCCCGCCCAGCGCCAGTTGCCGATCTCCGCCTTGATCGCCACGAAGGTTTCCGTGTTGCTCTGGCCGTTGGCGAGTTCTTCGATATAGCCCTTGACGGGGCCGTCCTTGGAGGCTCCGGCGCGATATTGGCCGCGCACCGTCATCTTCTCCGAGTGCGACGGATCGATGCGCTTCAGCGAGCGCAATATTTTCAGCTTCTCGTCGCGGACGGCATCGGCGTCTATCGAGCTCGGCGGCTCCATCGCGACCAAGCAGAGAAGCTGCAGCATATGGTTCTGCACCATATCACGGAGCGCTCCGGCCTTGTCGTAATAGCCGGCGCGTCCTTCGAGGCCGACAGTTTCCGCCACCGTGATCTGCACATGGTCGATGTGGGCGGAATTCCACACCGGTTCATAGAGCGCATTGGCGAAACGCATCGCCATCAGGTTCTGCACCGTCTCCTTGCCGAGATAGTGGTCGATGCGGAAGACCTGCTGTTCATCGAAAACCTTGCCGATCTCGTTGTTGAGATTCTCGGCCGATCTGAGATCCCTGCCGATCGGCTTCTCCATCACGATGCGCGAATCGGGCGTGATAAGCTTATGCGCTTCGAGTTGCTTGGCGATGTCGCCGAAGATGGCCGGGGAAACGGCGAGATAGAAGGCCCGGATGGATTTGCTGTCCCCGATCAGCTTCCTGAGGTCGTCGAAACCGGCGCCGGAGGTTGCGTCTGCCGAAACGTAAAAGAGCCGTTCGAGGAACGCCGCCAGTTCCGTCCTGTCGATATCCTTCTCCTCGACCTGCGCCGCGATGGCCTTGCGGGCGAATGCGCGGAAGTCCTTGTCCGTCAGCTTGGCGCGCGAGGCGCCGACGATGCGGGTAGGCTCCGAGAACTGGCCGGCGACCTGTCTCTGGTAAAGCGCCGGCAACAGTTTGCGCTCGGCAAGGTCGCCCGTCCCGCCGAAGATAATGAAGTCGAAAGGGTCGACCGGGATGATATGGCTCGTCATGGTTCATCACTTTCCTGGCCGCTGGCCCACGGCGTGGCTTCTATAATCTAATCGATTTAAAATCACTATCCAAGATTTTCACTGCGACCATCTGTCCGCCTGTGCTTGACAGCGGTTGATGTCGGGCGTTTGTCGGCGCGAAAGGCCGGACGCGCTTTTTGCGTGGGCGGCAGGTTGCTTCGGCAATGTGATGGAAGCAAGGAGAAACGCGTCATGGGCACACACCTTTCCGGTACCGTTGCTGAGGGTCTGGCCTTCATGCAGGTCATCGACGGCAAGAAGGCCGATTCGCTGTCCGGTGAGCGTATAGATGTCCGTTGTCCCTCCGACGGCAAGGTCTTTGCGTCGATACCGGCGTCCGGTGCGGCGGATGTCGATCGCGCGGTGAATGCGGCGCGGCGTGCCTTCGACGAGGGGCCGTGGGGCCGCATGCCGGCCGTCGAACGCGGCCGCTGCCTCACCAGGCTTTTCCAGCTTGTCGATAAGAATGGCGAGGAACTGGCGGCGCTGGAATCGCGCGACACCGGCAAGCCCGCCCGGCAAGGCAAGGCGGACGTTGTCGCGACCCGGCGCTATTACGAATTCTATGGCGGCGCCGGCGACAAGATCCATGGTGATACCATCCCCTTTCTCGATGGTTATACGACGTTGACCTTGCGCGAGCCGCACGGCGTTGTCGCCGGTATCATTCCGTGGAATTATCCGCTGCAGATCGGTGCGCGGGTGATCGGCGCGGCACTTGCCATGGGAAACACGCTTGTGGTGAAGCCGGCCGAGGACGCCTCGCTGACCGCGCTGCGCATCGCTGAACTGGCGCTCGAAGCAGAGATTCCCGAAGGGGTCCTGAACGTCATCACCGGCTATGGCAAGGATGCCGGCGCGGCGCTCTCCGCCCATCCGCTTGTCGACTATGTCACCTTCACCGGCTCGCCGGCCACGGGAACCGCGATCCAGCAGGCCGCCGCCGTCAACAATCGCGGCGTCACCATGGAGCTTGGCGGCAAGTCGCCGCAGATCGTCTTCGAGGACGCCGACATCGAGGCAGCGCTGCCGGTCCTCGTCAACGCGATCATCCAGAATGGCGGGCAGACCTGTTCAGCTGGAAGCCGCATCCTTCTCCACAGGCCGATTTATGAAGCGGTGGCCAAAGCATTGGCGGATCGCTTTGCGAGACTCGTCGCGGGACCGCATCAGGAAGACCGCGATCTCGGTGCCATGATCAACCCGAAACAGAAGGAACGTGTCGAGGGTTATGTCGCCGCCGCGCGCGAGGCGGGGATTCCCGTGCTCGCGGAAGGAGCCATCGATCCCGCCGCGCCTTCCGGCGGCTATTATGTCAAGCCGGCGCTTTTCGGTTCCGTCGATCCGGATGCCGCGCTCGCGCGGGAGGAGGTGTTCGGTCCCGTCCTTTCCCTCTTCCCCTTCGACACCGAGCAGGATGCGATCCGGCTCGCCAACGATACGGACTATGGTCTGGTTGCCGGTGTGTGGACGAAGGACGGCGCCCGCCAGCATCGTGTCGCAAAGCGCGTGCGCGCCGGCCAGGTGTTCGTCAACGGCTATGGCGCAGGCGGCGGCATCGAACTGCCCTTCGGCGGCTTCAAGCGGTCGGGTCACGGGCGCGAAAAGGGCTTTGAAGCGCTTTACGACATGTCGGCGACCAAGACGATCGTCTTTAACCACGGGTGAGATTGGCAGGAACTCCATACTTGCGTTCTACCCGACGACG
>SCRB01000633.1 GCA_004299545.1 Rhizobiaceae bacterium | reverse complement strand
AGAGCGCATCCTCGACCTCGATGGAGGAAATGTTCTCGCCACCGGAGATGATGATGTCCTTCGAGCGGTCCTTGATCTGGATATAGCCGTCGGGATGGAGGACGCCGAGATCGCCGGAATGGAACCAGCCGCCGGCGAAGGCCTCGCCGGTCGCCGCCCTGTTCTTGAGATAGCCTTTCATGACGATATTGCCGCGGACCATGACTTCGCCGATCGTCTTGCCGTCAGCCGGCGTCTTCTGCATTGTCGCCGGGTCGATGACAGCCAGTTCCTCAAGCGCCGCATAGCGCACGCCCTGCCTGGCCTTCAGCGCCGCCTGGCCGGCCTTGTCGAGACCGCTCCATTCGTCGTGCCATTCGTTGACGACGGCCGGCCCATAGGTCTCCGTCAGCCCGTAGAGATGGGTGACGGCGAAGCCGGCATCCGCCATCCCGGCCAGGACGGCCTCCGGCGGCGGCGCGGCGGCGGTGCTGAAGGTCACGGTCTGCGGAAAATCCCGCCGGTCTTCCTCGGCGGCACTGATGAGCGTCGACATGACGATCGGCGCGCCGCAAAGATGGGTGACGCCGTGATCGGCGATCGCGTCATACATCGCTTTCGCCCTCACCCAGCGCAGGCAGACATGGGTGCCGGCCTGGACCGCGAGCGTCCAGGGAAAGCACCAGCCGTTGCAGTGGAACATGGGCAGCGTCCACAGATAGACGGGATGCTTGCCCATGCCGGCATGGATGGTGTTGGCATAGGCCATCAGCGCCGCGCCGCGATGATGATAGACGACGCCCTTCGGATTGCCGGTCGTGCCCGAGGTGTAGTTCAGCGAAATGGCGTCCCATTCGTCGTCGGGCAGCGCCCATTGGAAATCCGGATCGCCACCGGCGAGGAACGCCTCATAGTCGAGCGTCCCAATGCGGCCGCCTTTGGCGTGCGGCGCGTCGGCGGGGTAGTCAGGATCGTCGAAATCGACGACCAGCGGCCTGACCTTGGCCAGCGCCAGCGCCTCGCGCATGACGGCGGCGAATTCCGTGTCGACGATGACGATCTTCGATTCGGCATGATCGAGCTGGAAGGCTATAACGGCGGCATCGAGCCGCGTATTGAGCGAATGCAGCACGGCCTTCGTCATCGGCACGCCGAAATGCGCTTCCAGCATCGGCGGGGTATTGGAAAGCATCACCGTCACCGTGTCGCCCTTGCCGATGCCACGTTTCGCCAGGGCCGACGCGAGCTGGCGCGACCGCGTGAAGAAATCGCGATAAGTGATGCGACGCGCGCCGTGGACGATCGCCGTCACGTCCGGATAGACCTGCGCGGCGCGCTCGAGGAAGGAAAGCGGCGAAAGCGGCTGGTAATTGGCCGGGTTCCGGTCGAGATCCCGTTCGAAGACATTGGCCATGACTGCCTCCCTTTCCCGCTAGATTAAGCACAGGCCGAAACCGGCGTCACCGCAGAAATAAGCGGCGCATGATGAAGAAAGGGCAACGGCTGGGGCCTATCGGCTCACAACCCCGCGACACCGTCATAGAGAAGCTTGAGCGAAAGCAGGAAAACCAGTGCGTAGGTGACGGGATAGAAGATTTCAGCCCGCATGCGTTTTACCACCGCCGCTCCTGCCACCGTCGAGGCGACGGCGACGGGCGTCAGGACGGAGGCGGCCAAGAGATTGCCGATATCAAGTTCGCCGAGAGCGAAATAGGGCAGAACCTTGAGCGCATTCACGACCGCGAAAAAGACCACGCTGGTGGCCGTATACGTCCTGGGATCCTGCCTCAACGGCAACGCGTAAACCTGATAGGCCGCTCCGCCGGCATGGGCGACGAAGCTGGTGAATCCGGACAGCGCGCCCCAGAACAGGCCGGTGGCGGCATTGTGGGCATGGATCTTCTCGCGCCCGCCAAGCCTTTGCCACGCCCATCTGACGACGAAGCCGAGCGCCACGACGCCGACGAGGAGCTTGACCATCGCCTCCGTCACGATCGCCGCGGTCAGCCAGCCGAGCCCCACTCCGACCGCCGCGCCCGGCAGAAGATTCCACAGGGTCCGCGGATCGCGCGGGCCGTGGCGCCACACCCAAAGCGCGGCGGCATCCATCAGCATCAGGGTCGGGAGGAGGATGGCTGCCGCCTGCACAGGCGGGATGACAAGCGCCATCAGCGGGACACCGACAACGCCGAGCGCGCCGCCGAATCCACCCTTGGAGAAACCGATGAGGATGACGGCTGGAATGGCGGTGGCGAAGAAAAGGGGATCGTGCAGGAGACCGGTCATGAAAGCCTTTTCAAAGAGAAGCGCTTCATAGCCGCCGGCGCCATACTTGGCGAGCGCACCCGTAGCCGATCATCGGCTCTGTTCAAGCAACCGGCCTTGCTTTATGCCGCAATCCCAACATGATCACGCGGCATAGGCATTCGACCGAAAAAACATCATGACATCAGAAAAGACGCCCCATCGCTGCCGCCTTGTCCTCATCGCGCCGAAGGTGAACGATGCGGACGCGCTTGCCGCGCAATTAGCGGATGCCGTCGCTGGCGGCGATGTCGCCTCCCTCATCCTCCCCGACTACGATCACGACCAGGCCGGCTGCCAGAGCCGGGCCGAACGCGTCATGGAGCGGCTTGGCGGTCGCGATGTCGCCGTCATTCTCGCCGGCGATACGCGCATCGCCGACCGCGTCGGTGCCGACGGCGTCCATCTTGAATCAGGCCCGCGCGAAATCGTCGACGCCGTCGAGCGGCTGCAATCGCGCATGATCGTCGGAGCGGGCGGCGCGAAGACGCGACATGAGGCGATGGGAATCGGGGAAGCGCGGCCCGATTACATCTTTTTCGGCCGCTTCGGCTACGACACGCTGCCCGAACCACACCCCCGCAACCTGTCCCTCGGCGGATGGTGGGCGGAATTGGTCGAGATTCCCTGCATCATCATGGGCGGCAGCGCCATCGAATCGGCGCGCAGCGTGGCGGAGACCGGGGCGGAATTCGTCGCCCTTTCAAGCGCGGTCTTCGCGGAAGGCGTCGACCCCGCCGAACGCGTCGCCGCGGTCAACACGCTCCTCGACCGACACGCGCCGCTCCTTGAGGGCTGAGAATGCCGGATCGGTATGCCCTCCTTTCGGCGATCGTCTGCGCCGCGGCCATCGCGGCAAGCGCTCCCGCCCATGCCGCCAATAATTCTTCCCCGCAGGTTCAGCCTTCGCTGCAGGACAGGCTGGACAGCAAGGCGCCGGCTGCTGCGATTGATCCGTCCCGCTTCGGCGCCGCGCAGCCGGACATGGCCTATGGCGCCTATCAGCGCGGCCTCTATCTGACGGCGCTTCATCTGGCACTGCCCCGCGCGCAGGCCGGCGATCCGGCGGCTCAGACGCTCGCCGCGGAAATCTATGCCCGCGGTCTCGGCGTGCCGCGCGACCCGGACAAGGCCAGGGAACTCTACAGCAAGGCGGCGGCACAGGGCGTTCCCGAGGCAGCGTTCCGCTATGCCCTGATCCTGATGGGCGACAAGCCGCCCGGAGAAGCGCCCGACGAGGCGTTCCGCTTGATGCAACAGGCCGCCGATGCAGGCCACGTCATGGCGGCGTTCGACTATGCGCAGATGGTGTCGGCGCGCAATCCTGGATCGGAAGGAATGACGCGCGCCTTCGTTTATTACGAGAAGGCGGCCAGGAGCGGTCTGGCCGATGCCCAGTACGCCATGTCCCAGGCCTATGCCAACGGCATCGGCGGCATGCCGAAGGACGACGCGAAGGCGCGCCAATGGCTGCTTCTGGCGGCACGCCAGAATTATGACACGGCCGAACTCGACCTCGGCACATGGCTGGTCGAAGGGCGCGGCGGCCCAAAGGACGTCAAGGCCGGCTTCGACTGGCTGAAGGTCGCCGCGGAGCAGGGCAATGTGGCCGCGCAGAACCGCCTCGCCAAGCTCTATCTGAACGGCATCGGCACCAAGGCCGACAAGACCGAGGCGGCCGCATGGTATGTCCGCGCGCGACGGGCGGGACTGAGCGACCCCGACATGGACGTCTTCTACAGCGGCCTCTCGCCGGACGACCAGAAAAAGGCAATCGAACGTGCCAACCGGCTGAAGTAAGTTCCGACACCCGCATCGCGACGGTCTTGCCTCCCGGCTCATTTTATGGTCTTGAGGCGCAAAAATCCGCGGGCCGTCGCCGCGGTCTCAAAATTTCCTTCCGAAAGCGACATCATGGCGAAGATCAACGGCAACGAAATCCGTCCCGGCAATGTCATCGAGCACAATGGCGGCCTGTGGGTGGCGGTAAAGACGAATGCGGTGAAGCCCGGCAAGGGCGGTGCCTACAACCAGGTCGAACTGAAGAACCTCATCGACGGGACCAAGCTCAACGAGCGCTTCCGTTCGGCCGAAACCGTCGAGAAGGTCCGGCTCGAACAGAAGGATTTCACCTATCTCTATGAGCAGGGCGAGGCGCTCGTCTTCATGGATGCCGAGAGCTACGAGCAACTGGAATTGCAGAAGGACTTCGTCGGCGAGCGCGCCGCCTTCCTGCAGGACGGCATGCAGGTGACGGTGGAACTCTACGAGGAAAGGCCGATCGGCATCTCCCTTCCCGATCAGGTGACGTTGGAAATTTCCGAGGCCGATCCCGTAGTGAAGGGGCAGACGGCTGCCTCCTCCTACAAACCGGCGGTGCTGGAGAACGGCATCCGCGTCCTCGTGCCGCCCTTCATTTCCGCGGGAGAACGCATCGTCGTCGACACCAACGAGATCACCTATCTGAGGCGGGCGGACTGAAAAGCGGCAGTCGCCAATGAAAACGGCAGTCGGCAATAGGCAATGGGCAGCCGGATTTGATCATCGGCTACTCCCGATGATGTCCAGTTTTTCCCACTGCCGACTGCCTGTTGCCGACTGCCGATATCAGCCAGTTCGCGAGTAACACCCCATGGCCCGTTCCGCCCTTCTCCACGTCATGGTCCAGGCCGCCACCAAGGCCGGGCGGTCGCTGGCGCGCGATTTCGGCGAGGTCCAGAACCTGCAGGTGTCGCTGAAAGGCCCGGGCGACTATGTCAGCCAGGCCGACCGCAAGGCGGAAGAGATCATCTTCAACGAATTGTCGCGCGCCAGGCCCGGCTACTCCTTCCTGATGGAAGAACGCGGCGCGGTCGAGGGCAGCGACGACCAGCACCGCTGGATCGTCGATCCGCTCGACGGCACGACCAATTTTCTCCATGGCATCCCGGTCTTCGCCATCTCGATCGCGCTGGAAAGGCAGGGCGTGCTCACAGCAGCCGTCGTCTACAACCCGGCGATGGACGAACTCTACACCGCCGAACGCGGCGGCGGCGCATTCCTCAACGACCGCCGGCTGCGCGTCGCCGCCCGACGCCAATTGTCGGACGCCGTGATCGGCACCGGCATTCCCCATATCGGGTTCGGGCATCACGGCAACTATCTCGTCG
>SCRB01000632.1 GCA_004299545.1 Rhizobiaceae bacterium | reverse complement strand
AGCGAGGCGGCGAGGTCCGAGCGCGCCGTCAGCACATGACGGTTGACCGCCTCGCTTGCGCCCTTCTGTGCCGCATAGGTGATCGGATCGGGCGAAAGACCGTATTCCGTCGCGCCGGGAATGAGCGCCACCGCGCGCACCTGCTTGTGTAACGCGCCGGCTGGCTTCAGCACCTCGAACTGGAATTGCGGAATGCGGTTGCCATAATCGCTAAGCGGGAAATGCTCGAAGACGACATAGGCCGCGCCGCGATAGGCCGGCGCGTTGTCCGTGCCCTGCTTCGCCTCGATCAGCGGATCGGGCTGCTGATCCTCGGTGCCTTCATAGACGCGGATTTCGTAAAGTGTCTGGTCGAGTTCTCGCCCGTCGGCCCAGATACGGCGCAAGCCGGCGATTTCACCCTCGCAAAGCAGGAAGGCGACATTGGCGAAATAGGAATAGGTCGTGACCCTGGCGCCGCCCTTGAACCCCTGCCGCGTGGTCTGGCGGCTTTCCTCGAAGCGCGTCGCCCAGATCATCGTGCCGCCGATTCGGGCCGCGCCATAGACACGCGGGATTGGGGCGCCATCCTCCGCCGTGAAGGGGACGGCGCCGGCAAGCTTGCCGCTCGTGTAATGCTGCGTGCTATTGATCAGCGCCCTGTCGACGAGATAGCCGGCCGTGGCGCCGGCGGCGGAGCCGATCGCCGTGCCGACAGGACCGAGAAAGCCGCCGAGAAAGGC
Source organism: Rhizobiaceae bacterium (assembly GCA_004299545.1). Classification (GTDB taxonomy): domain Bacteria; phylum Pseudomonadota; class Alphaproteobacteria; order Rhizobiales; family Rhizobiaceae; genus Mesorhizobium_L. The sequence continues at coordinate 4,328 of SCRB01000632.1, read as the reverse complement.
ACCGGCCGCCTGCAAAAGCAAAGTCGCCATGGAAAATCAGCCTCGTGGCCCGGAGCAAAACGGGGGAAACGCAAAAACGCCGGCGATGCGGCGGCGCCAATGCGGAACCAGTGCGGAAATCAGCACCGCCTGTCCCTGATAGGCATGGATGAATCGGTCGGGCGCGACCATAATGGCGGCATGCCTGGCCGGCGCATTCGGCCGCCAGCGGAAAAGAACCAGATCACCCGGAGACAGATCCGCCACGGGCTTTTCGCGGCAATGCCGCTTTGCCGCCTCCATGAGCCTGTCCCCGCCGCCCGTCTCCGCCCAGTCAGCGGCGTAGGGGCCGGGATCTTCCGGTTCGGTGTCGTAAAGTTCGCGCCAGACACCACGGACAAGGCCGAGGCAATCGCAGCCGACGCCCTTCCGCGATCCCTGATGCCGGTAGGGCGTGCCGAGCCACGACAGTGCGGCTTTGACAACCGCCTCGACGCTCATTTCGTCTGCGGCTTTCATCATGGCACCAAAGGGCCGCCGTCGAAATCAGCGCCGTCAGTGACATAGCCATAAGCCGCATCGTTGCCCGGAAGATGCGGAAAGCCACGGAAATTCAGGAAATTCGCGAATTTCGCCTTGCATGTCGCGAAGGATTTGTCGCAGCCGGCGACGATATGGAACGCGTCTCCCGGTGCAGCGGTGACGGGACCGTCCCGCCAGATCGTCAGCGCTACGCCATCCTGCCTCGGCTGATGCTCGACGATACGGTCTGCCGTGCCGGCAAGCGCGCCGGATGTCCACGTCAAAAGACCATTGGCGAACCAGCCAGCTTCGAAAGCATCGAGTCCGGAAGCGATCAGGGTATCCTCCGTCTCAAGCGAGACGACCGCGCCGTCGCCGGAAAAGCCGGCCTTGGTCAGGTCGAAGCGGCAGCGGTCATCGCCGAGTTCCGCATCGCAACCGCGCCGTGCATAGCGGCCGCTCGGCTGGTCAAGACTTTGCGCGAGGCTTTCCAGCTCCGCCGTAAGCGCGCCGTCGCTTCTGGTGATCTTGCCAACGATGGCTTTGCGGATCACGGCGAAGCCCGACGGCTCTTGCCAATTGACGAGCATCGTCTCGACGGTCGCGCCGTCATAGTGGCCGGCCTCGATGTCCGCCTCGTCGATGGAGGCTGAGGACAAAGCGCCTTCTATATCGACCGTATCGACGGCCAGACCGAGAGACGAACGCGCCTCGCTCGCGGTAAAGCCCGCCTGTGGCTCGAACGAAACGCCATCCACTTCGAGCTGGAGATCATGGTCGGTGAAGCCGAGTACCGTTCCGTCCTTCCGCGTCAGCTTCCAGCATTGGCAGACGGTGGTCGCGGTTCCGGCGAGATGGCTGGCGAGATCGGGTGGATAAAGGCTCAAAGCGCTACCTCCACAAGCGGGATCGATGGGATCTGGCCAGCCTTGAAAGCCGTCAGGCTGATCTCGATCCGTTCCGCGTCGAAGCGAACCGGAACGTCGAAGGCATAACCCGCCGTCACCGCCGTGCCTGCCGGCGGAACGGCGGACGCAGCGAAAACGACCGATCCGGTGCTGTCGTCGAAGGTGAAGTCGACCGGGTTCGACTTCACCACTCCGGCCACCGCGACAAGGAGCGTCCCCTCGACGGGCTTGCGGATCAAACGGGCATAGGCATCGGGCGGATCGCCGTAATTCTTGACCAGCGGGAAGTTCGTCGTCTTGCCGTCGCCGGTCCCGAGCGTCTGGTCGAGCGGGGAAGGCTCGGCGGACGGGCGGCAGGATTTCATGTCGAAGGGATCGCGGAAGCGGAACGCGTTGAGCGACCCGCGCCGCGCCTCGAAGAAGGCGAGCACGTCATAGAGGTCCTCCAGGCTCCTGACGCCAGAGCCGGCATCATAATGGCGGCGCGACTGGGAGAAGCGGGCATTGCGCTTCTCCCGGCCAGAAGTGAGCTGGACGATCTCGTTCCTGCGTTCCGGCCCGCCCGTCGCACCAAAGGAAACGGCGAGCGGGAAGAGCACGTCGTGGAAGCCGTTGCTGTCGGTCATGTCAGAGGCCCCTTCAAAGGTTCCTTGTGCCGCGCGAAACGGCGCGGGCGAGCATGGATGTCACCTGGCCCTCGGATTTGCGGAAGGAGGTTGCGTCCTGCGTCGTGACGTTGAAAGTGACGTTGACCGCTGCGCCGCCGCTAGCTGCGGCGACGCCGAGGCTGCCGTCCGCGCCACGGCGCAGCGGCAGGATCGCCTCCGATCCGGCCTCGCCTGCAAGGCCGAGATTGCCGCCCAGCGGAAAATAGGTCGGCGAGGAGACGACTCCGCCCGACGCGAAGGGAACGACGCCGCCCTTGGCAAAGGGCAGGATGCCGGAGGTGCCGCCGAAGAGGCCGGAGAAGAACGACGACGCCAGATTTTCCAGAGGCTTCAACCCCTGCGTCAACGCGGTGCCTGAAAGGCTGAGCGCGATCTGGCGCAGCACTGCGTTCAGGTCCTTGCCGCTGACGGCCGCCCCCTTCAACGCATTGGTCAGCGACGTGCCGAAATCCTTGGAAAGGCCTTGCAAATCCTTCAGCGCATCTTCCATGGGACCGGTGTCGGCGCTGATCTTGACGGTCATGTCTTCCGCCATGTCATCTCCTGTCTTCTGTCGGGAAAACGAGCCATAAGGCCGGCGAGATCCACCCGCCTCAAGGTACCGTTTCCGGCTCGAGCCAGCCCGGTTGCGGCGAGCAACTCGCACGGCGTCATCGCCCAGAAATCATGTGGTGAAAGCCGCAGCAGGCCGAGCCCGATATGCATCACGTCGGCCCAGGGAAACGGGGCCGCCTCGGCCGCTGCGGCTTCTAGGGGTTTGCGGGCGCCGCCGCGTCCGGTGCGCCGAAAGTCACGGCCAGAAGATCGGAGGCAATGCGCGCATAGCCCGCCGCGCCGTCATCGCAGCGCATTGCGCCGACGTCATCGTCCGAGACATCGGCACCGCCGCCGCGCAACCCGGCACCGATCACCTTGACCAGATCGGAGGCCGACAGCCTGCCGCTTGAAAAACGCTGGACCAGAGCGCCGAGATCATCCGCCTCGAACGCGGCTTCGAGTTCCGCGAGCGCGCCGAGGGTCAGACAGAGGCAATAGTCCTTCCCGTCGAGAATGGCGGAAATCTCGCCCCTTCTTTTGTTCACGCTCATGATGCGGCCGTAAAGGCGATAGCGCCGGCCGATTCCAGCGCCATATCGAATGTCACCTCGCCGTCATGATCGCCGGAATATTCGAGCGCGGTGACCTGAAACGACCCCGACACGGTGCCGAAGCCCGGCAATATGAGCTGCCACGCAGAAATAGCTGCGTCGAAGAACTGCGTACGAACCGCGGCGTCCGACTGTGCGTCCTTGAAAATTCCCGCACCGCTGACCGAGGCGCGCTGCACGCCGCTTCCAGCCAGAAGTTCGCGCCATCGCCCGGCGGAATCGGCATCGGTGGTGTCCACTGTGGCGCTGTTGAAGGACAGCCGCTTGGTCCGCAAACCCGCGACGGTGATGAAATTGCCGGACCCGTCTCCGTCAAGTTTGAGGAGAAGGTCCTTGCCTTTCTGTGCGACCATTTACGGTCTCCTTTGTTTGAACAAGGCAGCCGGCAATGGGCAGTCGGCAGCCGGCAGTCGGAATGTCTTTTCACGATTGCCTATTGCCGGTCTGCCGACTGCCGGAAAATCAATCCGCTTCTATCAGAGCCCGGAAACGCAAGAGCCCGTGATAGACGACCAGGTCGTCTTCGAAGCGCACTTCAGCGAAGTCGAAGCACAAGCTGACGAGATGATGGCCGTCGAGGGTCAGCGGCGCATCGTCGAGAACAGCGCGCGCCGCCTCCAAGATCGTCAGCGCTTCGGCCTTGCCATGCGCCTTCGACCAGATGTGGAGCGTGAAAAGCTGTTCGGTGCCGATCTCGGTGCTGGTTGACCAGTCATAGACGCTGGTCAACCCGAAGGTAATATAGGGAAAGCCGGCATGAACGGGCGCGTCGTCATAAATCTTCGCGCCGCCGAGTACTCCGAGAAGCGCGGCATCGTTGGCAAGGGCGGTGAAAACCGCCTTTTGAAGCTCAGCCGCCGGCGAGGTCATCACGATCTCCTTTTTTCCGCGACTGCTTCTTCATGTCGGGCTTCGGGTGCGGTTCGACAAGCCGAAGCGGACGGTGCTTGCTCTCGATATCGTCGGCGAAAGAATGTGCCTTCATCCGCAACGCGCCCAAAAGGCCATCGAGGGTAAGGCGAAGCGTGACGTTCATTGGCCCACCTCGCTTGTTTCACAGAAGAAATAGCGCCCGGTCTCGTCCGGATCATAGACGGTCAGGA
>SCRB01000631.1 GCA_004299545.1 Rhizobiaceae bacterium | reverse complement strand
CCGATCCAAAGAGAACATTGGCCTGGGACAGGTATAATCATCTTTCGGTCACGACCCAGCGGAGGATCGTCTGCACGGCGACAAGACCAGGGTCATCGGCCTTTCTGATATGCGTCAGCAATTGGAACCACAAATCATCGTCGGCGCTGTCGAGGAATTCACGAACGGCGCCGGTAACGAACTCCGCAGAGCTCATCGACAGATCCTCAGCGCGGCGCCCGATGCTTTCGCTGACTGCCGGATCAAGGGTTGCCAACACCCCCGCCGTCACGTCAGGACGGTCAAGTTGGGCAATGAGGTCGCCAAGCATTGCCTGGACGCGACCGTCGTGCATCCGGTGCCTGTGGCCATCGGCAAGTTGGACACGACAGGCGGCGAAGCGACAGGACAGCCGACCTTTGGTGCCCTGTCGCCAACTGACCTTTCGCCATTTCTCACCGGCCAGCATCGCCTCGGCGGAAACCGCAGGCCGGTCAGGAATGTGATACTTGCGAGGCTTTCCAGTTTTTGCGACGGGGAAAATCAGGGCAGTTTCGGCCGGATAGATGTTCTGGCATCGCGACAGACCAACTGCCCATTTGAGGCCACGCTCGCTCAAAGCCTGGCGGAAAGGTCCGCTCGATCCATATCCTGAATCGGCAAGAATACAGCCGAAACGTGCGTCAGAGGCGATGACACGGTCAATCTCCTCGATGGCGATCTCCGGCTTTGTCAGCGCGACCTGTCGATCCTTCAGCACGCCGGCCCGCGCCATGCGTTCGGGATCGTCCGTCCAGGTCTCCGGCAGGAACAACCGCAGCCCACCATCACTGGCACCTCACGAGATGCCAGCGTCACCGAGACCAGCGACTGACAGTTGGCAGTCTTACCAAGCGCCGAGGCGTATTGTGGCGCAACGCCAACCGAGTGACGCTCCTTCTTCGGCAATGCGGTGTCGTCGATAATCAGCCAGGCACTGTCGCCGCCGACTAGTTTGTCGGCTTCGATGAGAAGCGCTGCTTCGAGAGGGGCTGCATCCCAAACGCCGCTGCCGATAAAATGATGAAGCTGGTCGTAGCCCACGCCACTGTTACGCGCCGCCATCGGCTGGATGCTCTTGCGATCCCCAGGGCCGATCAGCCCCGCGACATAGGCCGGGCACATCCGTGCTCGCGTCTTGTGTCGCAGCGCCGCCGAAAACGGCATAAGCCAGTGCTTCAGATCAGCGTGCCAATTCCTGTCCATGGCCGGCCCCTTCAAAAGCCGGCCTCCTCGCGCGCTAAAAATATGCCAAAGTAGTGCTAGGATGCCCCATCAAAACTTGGGATCAAACACCTAGCTACCGCGTCGTCCGCACGGTGCGCCCGTCACGAGGTGCCGTCCATATGGCTTAGCGACGAGAATCGCGGAGCGGACTCAGCCCAGCTGAGCTTCGGCGAGCCAGGCCCTAAGGCCGCACTCATAACCGTGGCCTCAGCGCCGGTCATCACTTCACTGGCGACCAGCTAGCGAAGATCGTCCAGTAGGTCACTTGCGCTTCCGTCCCCATGGGCGTAGCCGAAGTCTTTCACCATCGCAGTGAGATTTTTCTTCGTCGAAAGCTCCTTCGCGGGTTGACTTGCCAGTCCGGTGCCAAGCCAGCAGCAATAGCGCAATAGCGGCGCCGGCGGCGAATGGGACGTTCTCGAGCTCCTCCATGATAAGGCCTTGCGTGTCGGGAACGACGCGACCCAGCCAGATCATAACCACCGCCTCCAGCATGACAAGGGCGGCGCTTTAGAGCGTGGCAAGATGGCGTGGAGTGGGTTTCGGGCGCAGAATCATCGCCAACGATCATGATGCGCTGCGGCGCTTTTCTCGGCACAAAATGAAGAAACCGCCGCACACGTCGCTAAGGTAAAACAGCCGATAAGGTTGCATTATCGCTCGTTTTGCGCTCTCTATTGAAGATGGACGATTCCAGCGTGCAAAACCCTTGCAAAACTCCGTCGACCCGCCCGTGAGACAGGAGCGTATGGCGGCCGCG
>SCRB01000630.1 GCA_004299545.1 Rhizobiaceae bacterium | reverse complement strand
CGGCACATAGCCGAGCCCGAGCCTTGCCGCGACATAGGGCGGCCTGCGGGTGATCGTCTGGCCGCAAAAACGAACCTCTCCGCTTCGCGGCCTGACCAGTCCCATGATGCTTTTCATCGTCGTCGACTTGCCGGCGCCGTTGCGGCCGAGAAGCGCCACCACCTCGCCTGCCGCGACATTCAGTGACAGGCCATGGAGGATATGCGCCCCACCATAGAAGGAATGGATGTCCGAGACCTCAAGCATGCGCGGCCTCAAAGGTGGCGCCGCCGCCGAGATAGACCGCGCGCACCTCCGGATTGGCGCGGATTTCCTCGACCGACCCTTCCGCCAGCAGCCGGCCGCGATTGAGCACCAGGACGCGATGCGCATGCTCGAACACGACATCCATGTCATGCTCGGTGAAAAGCACGCTGGTGTGGCGCTGACGCACCAGATCGGCGGTAAGCTGCATCAGTGCCCGTCTCTCGCTCTGCGCCATGCCGGCTGTCGGCTCGTCCATCAACAGGAGTTTCGGGTCGTGGGCGAGCGCGATGGCGAGTTCGAGGCGTTTGAGGTCGCCATAGGCGAGGACGTTCGTGGCGCGGTCGGCCTGGGGACGCATGCCGATCAGGTCGAGGAGTGTAAGCGCTTCCTCGCGATAGCAGTTGCGTGCGCTGGACAGGACGCCGAAAGCGCGGCGCGCACGGGAGATCAGCGCCATCTGCACGTTCTCCACCACCGTCATCGAGGTGAAGGTCGCCGTGATCTGGAAGGTGCGGCCGACGCCGAGCCGCCAGATCTGTCGTGGCTTCAGGCCGATCAGTTCCTGTCCCTCCAGCTTCACCGAGCCGCTGTCGGCGCGGAGCACGCCGTAAAGCATGTTGAAGCATGTCGATTTGCCGGCGCCGTTCGGGCCGATCAGTGCCAGCAATTCGCCCTTTGCGAGCGTGAAGCTGACATTGTCCACCGCCTTGACCCCGCCGAAGCTGCGGGTCAGGCCTTCGACGACGAGGAAACCGCTCATCGCGCTTCCTCCTTCGGCCGATCGCCCGCGCGCAACCTTGCAAGCGGCTCGAACCAGGTCGCGATCCGGCTTCCGAAGCCGACGATTCCCTGCGGTGACAGGATGACGATCAGTATGATGATGATGCCGAGGCCGAGCCGCCAATAGGTGAAACTGGACAAGGTGTCCTGCAGCAGCGTGAAGACGCTTGCGCCGGCGACCGGGCCGCTCAGCGACTGGACGCCGCCGAGGAAGACCATGATGAGCGCATCGAAGGACCGGTCGATCGACAATTCCGTCGGAAAGATGCTCCCCTTGGCGAAAACGAACAGGCTGCCGGCCAGCCCGGCCATCGCGCCGGCGAAGGTGAAGGCGGCAAGTTGGACATGCTTGACGCTGATGCCGATGGCTTCGGCCCGCAGTACGGAATCGCGCGTGCCGCGCAGGCTGTAGCCGAAAGGCGTATGGGCCATGGTTCTGAGCAGGATGATGCCGCCAGCGCCGATGACGAGCACGAGGTAATAATAGACGACGGGGCTACTCGCCCAGTCGGAAGGCCAGATGTTCAGGATGCCGTCGCTGCCCCCGGTGACATTGGTCCATTGATAGACGATCGACCAGATCACCTGCGAAAAGGCGAGTGTGAGCATGGCGAAATAGACGCCGGAAAGCCGGACGCAGAACCAACCCACGATCAGGGCGGCGAAGCCGGCGCCGAGCGGCGCCAGCGCTATCGCCAGTTCCATCGGCGTGTGCAGGTATTGCACGAAGAGCGCCGCCACATAGGCGCCGCCGCCATAGAAGGCGGCGTGGCCGAAGGAGATCATGCCGCCGACGCCGAGGATGTAGTGCAGGCTCGCCGCGAAAAGGCAAAGGATGACGATGTCGGACAGGAGATAGACGAGGAAACTGTTGTCCGTGAGCGGCAGGAGCACGAGAACGAGCAGGAGGGCAGCGGCGGCAAGCTTGCCGTAGAGCCCGATGGGCCTGAAGGGCTTCGGCGACGTCGCCGAACCGCCCTGGTAGGGCGTGGTGTCGGGTCGCCCGAAAAGTCCTTCCGGCCTCAGGACGAGAACGATCGCCATGACGACGAACATCAGCACCAGCGTGCTTTGCGGCATGAGGCGCACGCCGAACACCTGAAGTTCGGAAACCAGGACGGAGGCGACGAAGGCGCCGAAGATCGACCCCATGCCGCCGATGACGACGACGACGAAGACGGAGGCGATGATGTTCAGGTCCATCATCAGGTTGGCGCCGCCCTTGGGCAGTTGCGAGGCGCCCCCTATGCCGGCGAGGAATGAGCCCAGGAAGAAGACGCCGGTGAAAAGCACGGCCTGGTTGACGCCGAGCGCGCCGACCATTTCGCGATCCTGCGTCGCCGCGCGGATGAGCACGCCGACGCGCGTCCTGTTGAACAGCAGCCACAGGCCGCCGAGCACCACCAGCGAAAGCACGATCAGCACCAGATCATAGGTCGGGACTGCCTGACCCATGAGGGTGACGGTCCCGTCGAGGCCGGGCGCGCGCTGGCCGATCAGGTCCTGCGGCCCCCAGATATATTGCGCAAGGTCCCTGACGACGAGGATGACGCCGAATGTGGCAACGAGTTGGTAAAGCTCGGGCGAACGATAGATCGGCTTGAGGATGACGATTTCCACGACAAGGCCGATCAAACCGACGGCGAGGCCGGTCAGCAGGATGCTGCCCCAGAAGCCGGCGGTGCCGGTGAGATGGTTCATCAGCGTCCAGGCGATGTAGGCGCCGAGCATGTAGAAAGAGCCGTGCGCGAAATTCACCACGCGCGTCACGCCGAAAATGACCGAGAGGCCGGAGGCGACGAGAAAAAGCGCCCCGGCATTCGCCAGACCCGTCAGCAACTGGGCGACGAAGAAACCCATCAACTGAACCTCTCGGATGTGAGCGGACTTTGGTCCCTCTGACCCTGACTCCTATAAGAAGGGCGGCCCATGCAAAAGCCGCCCGATCTTATCGTCGTGCTCTTTCGAGCGAAGGCGTCGCGAGCGAAATCTCAATCGTCCGCGGGACGCATCTTTTTCACTTCGGCATCGCTCGGCTGGTAGTTGGCGCCATCCTTGTAGCTCCAGTCAACCATGATGCCCTTGCCGTCCTTGACCGCGAGTGTGCCGACGAAAGCCCCCATCGTCGACTGATGATCGATCGCCCGGTATGTGACCTTGCCGATCGGCGTGTCGATGGTCAGCCCGGCCATGGCCTTGACCAGGGCGTCCGTATCGGTCGAACCGGCCTTCTTGAGGGCGGCGGCGGCGGTCATCATCGTGCTGTAGCCGACGACCGAGCCGAGGCGCGGATAATCGTGGAATTTCTTCTGATAGGCGTCGAGGAAGGCTTTGTGCTCGGCGGTCTTGATCGCGTACCAGGGATAGCCGGTCACCAGCCAGCCTTTCGGCGCTTCGCCCTTCAGGGGATCGAGATATTCAGGCTCGCCGGTCAACAGGCCGACGACCAGCTTGTCCTTGAACAGGCCACGGGTGGTGCCTTCGCGGACGAATTTGGCGAGATCCGATCCGAACTCGACATTGAAGATGGCATCCGGCTTGGCCGCGGCAAGCGCCTGCACTTCGGCGCCGGCATCGATCTTGAACAGGCCGGGCCACTGCTCGGCGACGAATTGCACGTCGGGCTGGCGCTGTTTCAGCAGTTTCTCGAAATCGGCGACGGCTTCCTTGCCGTAGGAATAGTTCGGCGCGATCGTCGCCCAGCGCTTCTTGCCGAGCTTGGCGGCGGCATCGGCGAGCATGTCGGCCTGCATATAGGTCGAGGGCCTCAGCCGGAAGGTGTATTTGTTGCCGTTGGCCCAGACGACGGAATCGGCGAGCGGCTCGGACGCGATGTAGAGATGCTTGCGCTGCTTGGCGTATGAGGTGAGCGCGAGGCCGACATTGCTGAGCGAGGCGCCCGTGATCAGGGCGACGCCGTCGCGGGCGAAGAGTTCCTGCGCCGCCTTGACCGCTTCGCCCGGCTGCCCCTTGTCGTCGCGGGTGATCAGTTCGAGCTTCTTGCCGAGGACGCCGCCAGCGGCGTTGATCTTCTCGAGCGCAAGCTCCGCGCCGTTCTTGTAAGGCCCGGTGAATTCGGTCATGCCGGTGT
>SCRB01000629.1 GCA_004299545.1 Rhizobiaceae bacterium | reverse complement strand
AGGGCATCTTGCCCTCGAGGTAGTTCTCCAGCGCCGTCTCGTCCATCTCGACGGCAAGTTCGATCATCTTCTCGCGGTATTCCTCGGCCTTGGCCTGCAAATCCGCGGGTATGTCGACGACATCCCATTCGGCGCCGAGATGCTCCTCGTGCCAGACCAACGCCTTCATCTCAACGAGATCGACAACGCCTTTGAAATCGCTCTCCGCACCGATCGGCAACTGCATGACAACCGGAACTGCGCCAAGGCGGGAACCGATCATCTCGACGGAACGGAAGAAATCCGCACCGATCTTGTCCATCTTGTTGCAGAAGATCATCCGCGGGACATGATATTTGTCGGCCTGACGCCAGACGGTCTCGGTCTGCGGCTCGACCCCGGCATTGGCGTCGAGAAGGGCGATGGCGCCGTCGAGGACGCGGAGCGAACGCTCCACTTCGATGGTGAAGTCCACGTGTCCCGGCGTGTCGATGATGTTGAAGCGGCGCATCCTGCCGTCGCGCCCCTTCCAGAAAGTCGTGGTCGCGGCCGACGTGATGGTGATGCCGCGCTCCTGTTCCTGCTCCATCCAGTCCATGGTGGCGGCGCCCTCATGGACTTCGCCGATCTTGTGCGACTTGCCCGTGTAATAAAGAACGCGTTCGGTCGTCGTCGTCTTGCCGGCGTCGATATGCGCCATGATGCCGAAATTGCGGTAGTCTTCGATTTTATATTCGCGGGCCATGGAGAATGCCTTTCAGTCTACGGTCGCGCCTTACCAGCGGTAATGCGCGAAGGCGCGGTTGGCTTCCGCCATCTTGTGGGTGTCTTCACGCTTCTTCACGGCGGAGCCGCGATTGTTCGCGGCATCCATCAATTCACCTGAGAGGCGATCGACCATCGTGGTTTCGTTGCGGCCGCGCGCGGCGGTGATGAGCCAGCGGATCGCCAGCGCCTGACGGCGCTCCGGGCGGACATCGACGGGAACCTGGTAGGTGGCGCCGCCGACACGGCGGGAGCGCACCTCGACATGCGGCGCGACATTGTCGAGCGCCTGATGGAAGACCGTGACCGGCTCCTGCTTCGTCTTGGCTTGCACCTGATCGAGCGCGCCATAGACGATCGTTTCGGCAACCGACTTCTTGCCGTCGTGCATGACGGCATTCATGAACTTGGTAACGACCAGATCGCCGAACTTCGGGTCCGGGTTGATCTCACGCTTTTCTGCACTGTGGCGACGGGACATGGTTTTCGTCTCTCGATGTCAAAGCCCGGCGCATAAAACAAAAAAGCGCCGAAGCCGGATAACCTTACTTCGGACGCCCTATTTCGGACGCTTGGCGCCATATTTGGAACGGCGCTGCTTGCGGTTTTTTACGCCTTGGGTGTCGAGCACGCCACGAATGATGTGATAGCGCACGCCCGGAAGGTCCTTCACGCGGCCGCCGCGGATCATGACGACGGAATGCTCCTGAAGGTTATGGCCTTCACCCGGAATATAGCCGATCACCTCGAAGCCGTTGGTCAAACGGATCTTCGCGACCTTGCGCAGCGCCGAGTTCGGCTTCTTCGGCGTCGTCGTATAGACGCGCGTGCAAACGCCCCGCTTCTGCGGGTTGGCCTGCATGGCCGGAACCTTGTTGCGCTTCACCGGCGCTATGCGCGGCTTGCGGATCAGCTGGTTGACGGTAGGCATCAAACCTTCCTTCTGTTTCTCAAATTCCGTGTCCAAAGCCCTTGCGGGGCACGATTTCGTACGAAGGCTCCATACGCAAATTCGGGCACCAACCACATCCTGCGGTCCCGCCCGAACAAAAAAGCAGAGGAAGCGGAGGTCCGCTTCATGCATGCCGGCAATGTCTTCGCTCGTAAAACGAACCCTGTTTGAAGCAAGCTCCAGAACGCGACGTTCCGAAAAGGAAAGCTTCACATCGGCTCAGACGCGGCGGGTAATACGCAAAACGGCGCTACCCGTCAACCCCTCACCCCTGCAATTAGAAGCAGGGAGCGATGCAATTTTCCGGCCCCGGCCGCAAGCTATGGAACCCGTTACGCCCCGGCCCGCGCCTCGGCAAGCTGCTTGAGGTCGGCAGGCGTCAGTTCGACCGATTCGCCGCAGCCGCAGGCCGAGGTCTGGTTCGGATTGCGGAACGTGAAGCCTGTCCTCAGCGTCGTCACCTCGAAATCCATTTCGGTGCCAAGCAAAAACAGCGCCGCTTCGGGCGCGACATAGACGTGCGCCGCACCATGCTCGATGTGGTCGTCCTTCGGATTCGGCTCCGTCACCAGATCGACCGTATATTCCATCCCCGCGCAGCCGCCCTTCTTGATACCGACGCGAACGCCCTGCGCGCCGGCGCGCGACGCGACGATCTCGCCCACGCGAGTCGCGGCCCTGTCCGTCACGGTGATGACCTGAAAGCGGCCCATTTTCTTCTCCATTCCAGAGGCAGCGGGCGATAAGGAAGCCGAACAATAGGAATATATGCGTTTTGCGCTTAAGCTCAAGGCCGGCATCGACTGCCCGACCGACTTACGCCCCTTCTGGTTCAATACCAGCCGAGCGCGATTCGCGCCTCCTCCGACATGCGGTCGGGCGTCCACGGCGGATCGAACACCATCTCCACATCGACGTCCGAAACCCCCTCCACGGCGCTGACGGCATTCTGCACCCATCCCGGCATTTCGCCGGCAACCGGACAGCCGGGCGCCGTCAGCGTCATCTCGATCTTCACCGAGCGATCGTCCTCGATGTCGATCTTGTAGATCAGGCCGAGTTCGTAGATGTCGGCGGGGATCTCCGGATCGTACACCGTCTTCAGCGCGCCGACGATGTCGTCGGTCATGCGCAGCAATTCCGCTTCCGGTATCGTGGAAGACGGCGTGCCCGTCTTCATTTCCGACTCAGACGTCTTTTCCATGCTTTCGGTCATGATCTCATCCGAAGAATTGGCGTGCCTTTTCCAGAGCTTCCGCCAGCGCGTCGACTTCCGCCTTCGTGTTATATAGGCCAAATGACGCCCGGCACGTAGACGTAACGCCGAAGCGCTGGAGAAGCGGCTGCGCGCAATGCGTGCCGGCGCGGACCGCGACGCCGGAGCGGTCGATCACCATCGACACGTCATGCGGGTGCAGGCCTTCGAGATTGAAGGAGACGATCGCCCCCTTGCCGGGTGCGTTGCCGTAGATGCGCAGCGAATTGATCGAGCCCAACCGCTCATGTGCGTAGTCGCGCAGCGAGGCCTCGTGCGCCGCAATCGCCTCGCGGCCGATGCCCCGCATATAATCGAGCGCGACGCCGAGGCCGATCGCCTGGACGATGGGCGGCGTGCCCGCCTCGAAACGATGCGGCGGATCGTTATAAGTGACGATGTCTTCCGTGACGTCGAGAATCATCTCGCCGCCGCCCTGGAAAGGCCGCGTGGCCTCCAGCATCTCCTTCTTTCCATAGAGGACGCCGATGCCGGAGGGCCCGTAAACCTTGTGGCCGGTGAAGGCATAGAAATCGCAGCCAAGGTCCTGCACGTCGACCGGCAGGTGAACGGCGCCCTGGCTGCCGTCCACGAGCACGGGGATGCCGTGTTCATGCGCAATGCGCACGATCTCCTTGACCGGCGCGACGGTGCCGGTGACGTTCGACATGTGGGTGATGGCGACGAGTTTCGTTTTCTCCGTCAGCCGTTTCTCGAATTCCTCGATGTGAAGGACGCCGTCATCGTCTATCGGCACCCAGACCAGCTTCGCGCCCTGCCGCTCGCGGATGAAATGCCAGGGCACGATGTTGGAGTGGTGCTCCATGATGGAAAGCACGATCTCGTCGCCCGCGCCGATCCGCGGCATGCCGAAACCATAAGCGACGGTGTTGATCGCCTCCGTCGAATTCTTGGTGAAAACGACCTCCTCGACGCTCGACGCGTTCAAAAAGGCGCGGACGGATTCGCGAGCCTTTTCATAGGCATCGGTCGCGGCATTCGAGAGGAAATGCAGGCCGCGATGGACATTGGCATATTCGTGCCCATAGGCGTGCGTCACCGCATCGATGACGACCTGCGGCTTTTGCGCCGAGGCTCCATTGTCGAGATAGACGAGCGGCTTGCCGTGGATCTCGCGCGACAGGATCGGGAAGTCGCGGCGGATCGTCTCGACATCGTAACGGGTTGTCGTGGCCGTTCGATCATCCATGATAGCTGATGAACTCCATCAGCGATCCATCAGGATCGCGAAAATAGATGCTTTTCCCCTGTCCCTGCCCGCCGAAACGCGTCACCGGGCCAAGTTCGATTTCAACGCTGCTGCGCCCGAGATGCGCGATGGCGTTCTCGATCGGACCATCCCAGCAAAAGCAGATATCGCTGTTTCCGGGTTGGACGGGCAGGCGCGCTACCGGATCGGGGTCGATGCCGGGGCCATGGCAGTTCAACTGCCTATCCCCCAGACGGAAAGCATAGCCCCGGCCCCTCCTGATGGCGACGGCGCCGATGACATCGACATAAAACGCCTTCGCCCGTTCCCAGTCCGAGACGTGGATCACGCAATGATCGAGGGAAACCTTATCAGCCATGGGCGGCAAACCAGCGGTCGAGCTTCGCTTCCAGGGCCTCGACGATCCCTTCGTCCTCCATCTCCTCGATGACTTCGGCGAGAAAGGCCTTGACCAGCAGGCCCCGCGCCGTCCGCTCGTCGACGCCGCGCGCCATGAGATAAAAGAGATGGTTACGGTCGATCTCCGCGACGGTCGCGCCATGGCCGCACTGCACGTCGTCGGCAAAGATCTCGAGTTCCGGCTTGGTCGAGAACCCGCCTTCGTCCGACAAAAGAAGCGTGTTGCACGCCATCTTGGCGTCCGTCTTCTGCGCCTGTTGCTTGACGCGGATCTGCCCTTGGAAAGCGCCTTCCGCCCTGTCGGTCACGACGTTGCGCACGACCTCCGTCGATTTGGTCGCGGATGCCGAATGATCGAGCACCATGGTGACGTCGCAATGGGTCGATCCGGCAAGCAGATTGACGCCGCGCAGCTTGAATTCACCGCCCTCGCCCCTGGCGTCCACGCGCACCTCTTGCCTAACAAGTTTGCCGCCGGCATTCATGATGAAGAGCGTCAGCCGGGCCTTCCTGCCGATCCACGCATTGAACTGGCCGAGATGCGTCGCGCCTTCCGGCTGGTCCTGTACGATCAGCCAGAGAAGCTCGGCATTGTCATCGACGACGACATTGGCGACGGAAGAGACCAGCGCATCGCCGCTGCCCGTCTGCCGCTCTACGATCGTTGCCTTCGCCCCACCGCCGACGTGGACGGCGAGACGCGCATGCACCTGTCCGCCCGCCTGCACGTTCTGCAATTCGATGGGAGAGCGGATCGCGGCACCGTCGGCGATGCGGACAATCCAGCCATCCGCAACCAGCGCCGTATTGATGGCGCCGATTGTATCATCCGGACCAGTGGGCTTGAGCGCTGGCGCGATAGCGCCGTCGCCAAGCTTTTCGGTGGCCGTCGTTACCGACGCGCCCTCGATTTCGGCGGCTTTGCCGGCAACGCCGTTCAGGATCGGCAGCACGCTCGAACCATCGAGAAGCGGTGCCATCTTTTCCACGCCGGCAGCCGGATCGAAGGCGGGCACGTTTGTCAGCAGCCGCCTCAGATCGGTGTAATGCCAGAACTCGACCTTCCGGTTCGGCAGGCCGGCCTTCAACTGATCGATGGCATCCCCGCGCCTTTCCATGACCCTGCGGTCACCCGGCAGATCGGGGAACCGCGCATCGAAGGACTGGAGAAGTGCCGTCTCCGCTGCGGTCCGGGGCGGGGTTTCGCGCATATTCATCATACCCCCCTTTACGCCGCCTCGCCGATGACGCCGGCATAGCCGTTCTTTTCGAGTTCCAGCGCAAGATCCTTGTCGCCGGTCTTCACCACCTGGCCCTTGTAGAGGACATGCACCGAATCCGGCACGATGTAATCGAGCAGGCGCTGGTAGTGCGTGATGACGACGATGGAGCGATCGGGCGAGCGCAACGCATTGACGCCTTCCGCCACGATCTTCAGCGCATCGATGTCGAGGCCGGAATCCGTCTCGTCGAGCACGCAGAGCTTCGGTTCCAGCAGTTTCATCTGCAGGATCTCCGCGCGCTTCTTCTCGCCGCCGGAAAAGCCGACATTCAGCGGTCGCTTGAGCATCGCCATGTCGATTGAAAGCGATGCCGCTGCCTCTTTCACACGCCGCATGAAGTCGGGAATCTTGAGCGGCTCTTCGCCCCGCGCCTTGCGCTGCGCGTTCATGGCGACCTTGAGGAACTCCATGGTGGCGACGCCCGGTATCTCCATCGGATACTGGAAAGCGAGGAAGATGCCCTTGGCGGCGCGCTCGGCCGGGTCCATCTCCAGCACGGACTTGCCGTTGAAGAGGATATCGCCTTCCGTCACCTCATAATCCTCGCGACCCGCGAGCACATAGGAAAGCGTCGATTTCCCGGAGCCGTTCGGCCCCATGATCGCGGTCACTTCACCCGCCTTCACGGTCAGGTCGAGCCCGCGGATGATCTCGGTGCCCGTCTCGGCGATACGGGCGTGAAGGTTCTTTATTTCAAGCATTGTCTTTCTTCCAAACGCGGCCGACCTCAGCCGACCGATCCCTCAAGCGAAATGTTGATGAGCTTCTGCGCCTCGACGGCGAACTCCATCGGCAATTGCTGGATGACGTCCTTGACGAAGCCGTTGACGATCAGCGCGATAGCCTGCTCTTCGGGAATGCCGCGCTGCATGACATAGAAGAGCTGGTCCTCGGCGATCTTCGAGGTCGTCGCCTCATGTTCCAGCCGGGCCGACGCATTCTTCGCCTCGATATAGGGCACGGTATGCGCGCCGCATTCGTTGCCGATCAGGAGACTGTCGCAATTGGTGAAGTTGCGCGCGTTCTCCGCCTTGCGGTGAACGCTGACCTGGCCGCGATAGGTGTTGTTCGAATTGCCGGCGGAAATGCCCTTGGAGATGATGCGGCTCGTCGTGTTCTTGCCCAGATGCAGCATCTTGGTGCCACTATCGACCTGCTGGAAGCCGCTCGACACCGCGATCGAATAGAACTCGCCGCGGGAATCGTCGCCGCGCAGGATGCAGGACGGGTACTTCCAGGTGATCGCCGAGCCGGTTTCCACTTGCGTCCAGGAAATCTTCCAGCGGTCG
>SCRB01000628.1 GCA_004299545.1 Rhizobiaceae bacterium | reverse complement strand
CAACACGCCAGACCAGAGGATTTTCCGTTTGCATGACCTCAAATGAAATGCAGCCCGGTTCGGCCTCGGTCAGGCGGATGTGGTTCGGAAGGTAGCGCAGAACGATCTCGACCTCCCGCGCCGATGCACAACGCAAAAACCCCGAGAGTTGCACGGTGCCTATTCTATCTTCGATGCCATCTTTCTGGCCCATGCTTATCTTCCGCCTTCAACTGCACTTAATGGCATCTGGATAGTGCGCGCATAGTGTCGTTCGTGCTGATCGCAATAGGCGCCCGGTTCGCTCTTCCCGACCGACTGATCGCTATACAGCGTTAATCGGCACGCATGCGCTTGAAGACGGCGATGCCGGCCGCGAGATCTTCCAGAGCGGCGCCGACGGATTTGAACAGCGTGATGTCGCTGCCGTTCTGCCGCCCCGGCTTCTCGCCGCGCGCCAATTCGAACAGGTCGGCGACGATATCACCGGGTGCGATGAGGCCGTCCTGGAGCGGCTGGACGATGTCGCCTGCCTCCTTGGTCGCGCCGGCGCGCGTGTCGACATAGAGCCTGGCGCGCCGGATCGCCTCGTCGTCGCTTTCCCGCAAGGCCGGCGTGAACGCGCCGACGAGATCGACATGGGCGCCGGGCCGCAGCAAGGCGCCCTTGACCAGCGGTTCGGGCGAGATGGTCGCGGAAGAGACGATGTCGGCCCAGCCAATCGCTTCATCGAGATCGTCGATGACCCTGGCCTCAAGCCCTTCCTTGCAAAGCGCAGCCGCCATTTTCCCGGCATTGGCTCGGGTACGGTTCCAGATGCGGATTTCCCTTATCGGACGCACCGAAGCATGCGCCCGTGCCAGAAACGGCGCCAGCGCACCCGCCCCGATCACCAGAAGCTTTTCAGCATCCTCGCGCGCCAGCCATTTCGTGGCAAGCGCCGATGCAGCCGCCGTGCGCCACAGCGTAAGCCGCGGCCCGTCGATCAGCGCCCGCGGCTCACCCGTCCGACCGTCGAGAAGCAGGTAGACGCCCATTACCGCTGGCTTGTGAACGGCGTTGTTGTCGGGAGACACCGTCACGATCTTGACGCCGATATAACCGTCCTCTTCGCTTACCTTGAAGTCCGTCCAGGCCGGCATCAGGAGAAGCGTCGTCGGCTTGCCGTGCGGATAATCCACGTGATGATGGTGGCGGACAGGCTGAACCGCGCCCTCCCGGAAAGCCTGCCTTAGCGTTTCCACCATGAAAGGAAAATCCAGGCAGTCATCGACATCTTTCGGGGAGATGCTCAGCATCCGCTTGTCATCCTTCCCGGCTGCTTGCGCCGGACGCTTCGGCTTTTAGAGCATGATGCGATCAGGTTGAATCGCACCATGCTCCTATCTCTTTGTCTGAGCATGATCTTTTCGGAAAACCGGTGTCCACTTTCTCGGGTCATGCTCTAGTGCGACGGCCCTGAAATCGCCGGGCGCGGCGGCACCGGCTTGGCGCGGGCGATGTCCTCCCTCAGGCTCCTCGCCTCCTCGGCGTGACGGCGCGCCTGCTTGCGATAGCGGCCCTGTCTCAGCCAAGTGACAGCACTGCCGATCAGAAGGCCGAGCGCGAAAGCAAGGAAGAGATAGACGAAGAGCGGCCAACTGACAGTCAGCACCGGATTGCCGGGATTGAAGGGGTCGATCGTGAAGGGCTGCGCCCCGCGATTGGCTACTGCGAGCGCGATCAGGATGATCGCGAGCGGGACGAGAATGACGATCGTAAGGAAGCGGTTAACCATGGAGGAAGAAGGGGGCGGCTAAATTGTGGAAAGCTGTCACGTCGTGGCGGAACCTCGGCTTCTGTCAGCTTCTGTTCAATCGCTCTCGCAGTTCCTTGCCTGTCTTGAAGAAGGGCACCCATTTCTCCTCGACATGGACCGATTCGCCGGTGCGGGGATTGCGGCCCGTCCGGGCCGGCCTGTTCTTGACCGAAAACGCGCCGAAACCGCGCAACTCCACCCGATTTCCCGTCGCCAGAGTGTCCGTGATCTCATCCAGAATTGCATTCACGATGTTTTCCACGTCGCGCAGGAACAGATGAGGGTTGCGATTGGCTATGATCTGCACAAGTTCCGATTTAATCATGAACTTACTCCCCGTATACGTCTCGGGAATTGTCTCGAAGACAAAAACCGCTTGCTTTTCAGTTACTCAGGCCGCCCCGCGTCACCGTGCCAGACCGACTGGAGACCGTCAAGGAAGATACCGTCTCCGATCGCGCGGCGCAAAAGGCCGTCCGCCTCGGCCGGCACCCCCAGCCAATGCGCGACTGCACGAGCGGCGGAGCGGGAAAAAAGCCAGCCGCCTGACTCGTCCGCCTTCCATTCGACCACCTTCAGTTTGGGATCGACGCCTTTCGTACCGAGCCAGGCAAGGGCTTGCCGCTCTCCCCCTATTTCATCCACGAGCTTGTTGGCAACACCCTGCCGGCCGGTGAAGATCGATCCGTCCGCAAGGGCCAGCGCCTGGTCATGGGTCAGCTTGCGTCTTTCCGCGACGATGCCGACGAACCAGTCATAGCTGTCGAGAATGAGCTTGCGCACCATGGTCCGCTCCTGGTCCGTAGTCGGATTGAACGGCGACGGCTCCGCCTTGAGCGGTGCGGACTTGATCGCCTCCAGCTTGATGCCGAGTTTGTCCATGAGCCCCGTCACGTCCGGATATTCGATCAGGACGCCGATGGAGCCGACGATCGAGGTACGATGCGCGACGATGTGGTCGGCGGCGCTCGCCGCCATATAGGCGGCCGAGGCGGCCAGCGTCTCGATTTCCGCCACTACCGGCTTCTCCGCCGCGATCCGGCGCACCTCGTCATAGAGGGATTCGCCGCCGACCGTGGTGCCGCCCGGCGAATTGATCTCCAGGATGAGCGCCTTGACCGACGGCGATTTGCGTATCTTCTCCAGTTGATGGATGAGATCGTCGTCCTGGGTGATTGCGCCTGTAATCCTCACCTTGGCGATCTGGTCGGCCGCCGCTCCAAAGTCATTCCGATAAAGCCGTGAGCCGGCCGCCAGTATGGCGACCGCAGCTATGGCAATGGCCGCCACGCGCCAGAACGTCAGTTTACGGCGCAGATGGC
>SCRB01000627.1 GCA_004299545.1 Rhizobiaceae bacterium | reverse complement strand
GGCGGATTCGGACGAGGGATCGACGCGCTTTCTTATCGAACAGCTTGCGCTCGCCGCTGCCGCCGCCGAACTCAGGCGCATGGGCGCCGGCCGGATCGCCGACGCCTTCGTGGAGACGCGGCTCGCCGGACAGTGGCGCAGCACATACGGCATGCTCGACGCGCGCCATGATGCCAGGCTCATCATCGACACGCTATACCCGGAAGGGGATTGAGCCGATCTGCCCCCGCCGTGACAGCGCTTATCCCCATCTCAACCTTCCGTTAACCTTAACAAATGGTTTCCGTTGCCGTTCGGGGGCTGGCGGATCACCTTGCGGGAAAGCAGGGTTGCCATGCGCCGGATTCTCAGTCTCTTTCTTGCCCTTCATTGGATGATCGTCTTCGCGGCGCTTGCCATGCTTTGCGGAGTTGACGGGCAGGGCGGCTTTACGGCGGTCCTCCATGCTGTCGGCCTCGCGGTTCCTTCGAACCTGCCATATTTCGCCGCCGGCAGCGCCGTTTCCACCGGTTTCGCTTCCGGCTTCGGCCTCGTGGCCGTGCTGTTCCTGTGGACGCTTCTGACGGCGCTTTTCGATCAGGAGGAGTCAGGCGGGACGGACGATGTGGCGCGGATCGCCTTTGGCAGCGCCATCGGCATGATCACCATTCTGTTTCTGGTCTGCGCATTCGCTTCCGTTCAGGGTTTTTACGGAATCACCGCGCTCGAACTGGCGGCGCTTGCAGGTTCCTGGCTCGCCATCTCGGGGGAAAAACGGCTACTGGAGCAGCCGGCGCTTCCGCATGGCGAGCCGGTTCAAAGCGCTGCGCGCCTGATGGCGCTGGGCGCCGCCCACAACAGCCTTCTTCGTAGGCTCCAGAGCCAGATCCTGCATGAGAGGCGGCAGAACTGATGCGTACGATCCTTATCCTGTGGGCGGCACCGGTCGGCCTCTTCTGGGGCTGGTACTTCCTTTCGCTGAACGACATCAGTTTCGGCTTCGTCATCCTGAGCCGGCAGGTCCACAATTTCGTCTTTAATATTTATGGCCAGATCCTCGGCGTCGATCCGGCTGAAATTCCGGGCTTCGCCGCGCGCGCCTGCATGTTCGACGCCGTGCTTCTCGCCGCGCTCTACGCGTTCCGGCGCCGCAGGCAGATCGCGGCGTGGTGGAGAAGGCGCAGGAACGCCCCTGTCGGCGTCGTCGAGGACGTAACGGCGCCGGGGGAATAGCCGTCAGTCCGTGGCAGCCCGTTTCATCGATTGCAGACGATCAAGAACGCCCTGGAGGATGAAGGCGGCTGCGGCCGAATCGATCCTTTCGTCACGCTTTTTGCGCGAGACGTCCATTTCGAGCAGGGCACGCTCCGCCGCGACGGTTGATAGCCGTTCGTCCCAGAACACGATCGGCAGGGCCGTCAGCCTTTCCAGATTGCGGACGAAGGCGCGGCTTGCCTGCGCGCGTGGTCCTTCGCTGCCATCCATGTTGACGGGCAGGCCGACGGCAATCGCGCCCACCTCCTCGCGTGCCAGGCCGGTAAGTAGCTTTTCGGCATCGGCGGAGAATTTCGTCCGTCGGATCACCGTACGCGGATGCGCGAAGTGGAGCGAGCGGTCCGAGACGGCGACGCCGATCGTCTTCGTGCCG
Source organism: Rhizobiaceae bacterium (assembly GCA_004299545.1). Classification (GTDB taxonomy): domain Bacteria; phylum Pseudomonadota; class Alphaproteobacteria; order Rhizobiales; family Rhizobiaceae; genus Mesorhizobium_L. The sequence goes on along the minus strand of SCRB01000627.1, from coordinate 1,767 downwards.
AGATCGAGCCCGGCGATCGTGCGCCTCTCCGGTAGCGCCTGAATAAGATCGTCAACCGCGAGGACGGTCAATTTTTCACCGCTTTCCTTTGACTTGGCCCGCTGCCGTTCTATCCTCGCCAGAAAGTTTGTCATCGAAAAGTTCGTAAGGGAGCCGTCATGAAAATCACCTGGTTTGGCCATTCGGTGTTCAAGATCGAAACGGGATCGGTGAAGATTCTCATGGACCCGTTCCTGACTGGCAATCCGTCCTGGGACAAGGGATGGGAAGGCCCGGCGGAAGGGGTGACGCATATCCTGCTCACCCATGGGCACAACGACCATGTCGGCGATACGCTTGAAATCCAGAAGAAGACCGGCGCCATGCTGGTCGCGAATTTCGAGGTCTGCATGTACCTCGTCGGGCAGGGTGTCAGCCAGAACAAGATCAACCCCGGCAATACGGGTGGAACGGTCGATTGCGGCGGCTTCACCACGACTTTTGTCCAGGCGCTCCACTCTTCTTCCTTTGGCGGAGAGGGCGGAAAGAATACCTATCTCGGCAACCCGCTCGGGCTTGTGTTGCATTTTCCAGGCGAAAAGACCGTCTATCACATGGGTGATACGGATATCTTTTCCGACATGGCGCTCATCAACGAATTGCACGAGCCGAAGATCGGCTTCGTGCCGATCGGCGACAGGTTCACGATGGGCGGCGCGGTCGCGGCCCTTGCGTGCCGGCGTTTCTTCAAGTTCGAAACCGTTCTCCCCTGCCATTATGCGTCTTTCCCGATCATCGACCAGAGCGCCGAAAAGTTCGTTCAGGGAATGGAGGGATCGAAAACGAAGGTGCTGACGCCGAAACCCGGCGATACGGCCACGCTCTGACCTGATCGATATTGCCGGACCGGCAGGCGGCTTCCGGCCGCGGAGCCGGCGGCTGTGCTTTTGCCGCAATGGATTGCGTGGCTGTTGCGCCGCGCCGCGCCGCTCGCTAATAGCCCCTTACCGTTCCCTGATGGCCCGGAGATGGAAGCATGTCGGTCAGTATCGATACCGTGAAGCGCGTGGCGCGTCTTGCCCGTATTGCCGTCGATGACGAGGAGGCCGAGCGCATGTCGGGCGAACTGAACGCTATCCTCGGCTTCGTCGAGCAATTGAGCGAGGTCGACGTCTCGGGCGTCGAGCCGATGACGTCGGTGATCCCCATGACGATGCGCCAGCGGCAGGACGAGGTCACGGATGGCGGCAAGGCGGCGGACATTGTCGCCAACGCACCCGTGACCGAGGAGAATTTTTTCCTCGTTCCGAAAGTCGTGGAATAGATCGTGATGCCAAAACAGCCCCACCCGCCGGCTCCGCCGGCACCCTCCCCGGGGCGGGGAGGGAAACCGGCGCCCATCGCGAGCATCGCCAGAGCCCGCCATCTGCGTTCTCATATGAGCGAAGAAGAGATCATTCTGTGGTCGGAGCTTCGGCTTTTGCGCAAGCAAGACCTGCATTTCCGTCGTCAGGTTCCGTACGGGCCTTATGTTCTCGATTTCGCATGTCTCAAAGCGAAGCTTGCTGTTGAAGTCGATGGCGAACAGCATTTTCATGGGGATGGACCGAAAAGGGATGCCGTTCGTGACCGTTACTTTACGAGAGTTGGGTTTTTGACCCTTCGCTATACGACGACTGAGATTCGCAAGGAACTGGATTCTGTCGTCACGGACATCTTTCGACGGACGATTGAGCGCCGTTTCCCTCCCCTTGTAGGGGAGGGTGGCCCGAAGGGCCTGGTGGGGTG
>SCRB01000626.1 GCA_004299545.1 Rhizobiaceae bacterium | reverse complement strand
ATATGCCGCCGCCAACCCTGCACGGTTTCCGACAGCGAAGCCCCCCTCGCCTTCCCAAGATGCCAGCCTTGCGCATATTGACCGATGACCAGAACAAGATCGGTCTGCGGCATCAGCGCAAGCATGTCCGCTCGCCATCTGGGGGCGCATTCGCGCCGCGGCGGCAGGTCGCCGCCATGGCGGTCGTTGCCCGGAAAGCAGAATCCCATCGGCAGGATCGCAACGAGATCGGGATCGTAGAATTCCTCCGCCGAAACGGCCATCCAGTCGCGCAGGCGGTCGCCCGACCGGTCGGTGAAGGGCTTTCCGCTCTCATGCACGCGCGCGCCGGGCGCCTGGCTGGCGATCAATATCCGCGCCTTGGTGGAAACCGTGAAGACCGGTCGCGGTTCGTGCGGGAGCGGCGCGCCGGTCGGATTGTCGCGGCAAAGGCGGCAAGCGCGCGCCTGACGGGCAAGGTCTTCGAGTTCCATATCAACGCGCCTCGGACCGCGGCTCAGGCCCCGGCGCTTGGCCGGGACGATACCGCCTCATACCAGCGCCGGACATTGGCCAGTTTGCCGGGAAGTTGGATACGCGCCGGCTTCATGAAATCGACGGCGATCAAGCCGGTGATGTCGGCGATGGAATAGGTGTCGCCCGCAATGAATTCCCTGCCCGCCAATTCGCTGTCGAGAAGCTTTAGGAAAGCGAGCGCCTTCGGCTTGTTCGCTTCCCCCCATTCGGGAATCTGCGGCACTTCCCAACCCTTCATGGCCGGGTGGATATGGCGGAAGGCCTGTTGCACGGCGAACATGAAGGTCAGTTCCATCCGCCGCTGCCACATCTCGACCAGAGCCTTGCCGAGCGCGCCGGTGCCAAACAGCGGCGGCTGCGGGTGCAACTCCTCGAAATAGCGGCAGATGGCGACGGATTCGGTGAGAATCGTCCCGTCATCGAGTTCCAGCACCGGGAGGCGCTGAAGCGGATTACGCACCGTCACCTGCTCGGACTTGTGTTCGAGCGCCCCCATATCGACCGGTACCAGAGGCACCTCGATGCTTTTTTCCGCCAGGAAAACCCTGACGCGCCTTGGATTGGGCGCACGGCCCCCATCGAAAAGTCTCATCTGCTCCCAGTGTCCCGAATGCTCTTCCGAAAGGAAATCCGGACAGCGTTATAGCGCGCATTCCATCGCATCAGAAAGGGCACGTAAGACCACGGAGGAAATTTCGGCGCTGCGCCCCGCCCCCCTCGCAAAGGCCGATCGAAACGATGCAACCGAAAGCAGCAATAGATCGAGAATCGAGCGCCCGGCAAAGGGTCTCTTAATCTTTCAAACGTAGTTTGCGAATTCTTACCAGTAACCATGCAGCCGTGGCGGGATGTCGTTAAACGCGTCGCAAACAGCGGACAAGATCATTGTCGATCGGAGAAAGCCGCACCGCAACAGCGATGTGGCCCGCGCCGTACGCAAGACGCGCGACCGCTTGTCGCTGCAGGCAGGCAATCCGGCATTCGACAGGGAACTCCTCAAACTGCATGCCGGCTCCATCATCGCCAGCGCGATGGCCATCCCGCTCATCGTCTTCCTCGTCGCGGCCGGCGGCCTTTTCGCCGGCATGGGCACGAATATCCTTCTCTGGGCGTTCTTCTCCACCGTCTTCTACGCCATTCTCGCCGCCGCGGCGCGGCGCGTGGAGCGGATGG
>SCRB01000625.1 GCA_004299545.1 Rhizobiaceae bacterium | reverse complement strand
GGAAAGTAGCCATGGAAGAGGCCCCGGGCGGGGCGGGCAAATGATACCTGAATTCTGTATCAGGCGACCCGTCGCCACGCTTTTGATGTCGCTCGCCCTTATCATGGGCGGGCTTTTCGCTTACAAGTTTCTTCCCGTCGCGGCGCTGCCCGAGGCAGAGTTTCCCGTCATCAACGTGTCGGCTCAGCTTACCGGCGCATCACCGGAAACGATGGCGACGTCGGTCGCGATCCCGCTCATCAAGCAGTTCGCCACGATTGCCGGGATCGATTCCATTTCGACCACGAATTCGCTCGGCAGCACGGCAATCGCGATCCAGTTCGACCTGAACCGCAATATCGATGCCGCCGCCGCCGACGTTCAGTCGGCGATCGCGCGCGTGCAGAAATCCCTGCCGCCCGAAATGACCAGCCCGCCGAGCTACAGGAAGGTCAATCCGGCCGACGCCCCCGTCCTCATCCTTTCGCTCGTCAGCAATACCATCCCGCTCACGGACCTCGACGCTTTCGCCGAAAACGTCATGTCGCCGTCGCTTTCCACCATCAACGGCGTGGCGCAGGTGCTGATCTTCGGACAGCAGAAATATGCCGTGCGCATCCAGATCGACCCGACGGCGCTTGCCGCGCGCGGCATTTCGATCGACCAGTTGCAGCAGGCCGTCGCGTCTGCCAACAGCACCACGCCGCTCGGCGTCATCCAGAACCAGCAGCAGCAGCTGACGATCACGTCCAACACGCCGCTTACCAATGCGGCAGGCTTTTCCAACATCATCATAGCCAACAAGAACGGGCATCCCGTACGATTGGGCGAGGTGACGCGTGTGGTCGATTCGGTGGAAACCACGACCACGGGAAGCTGGTATGACGGCACCCGCGCGGTGCTTCTCGCCGTCCAGCGTCAACCGGGGGCGAACACGGTCGATGTCGTCGATCGGGTGAAGGCGATGCTGCCTTCCTTCGACAGCCAACTGCCAGCCGCCGCCAGCATCAAGCTCCTGAACGACCGCTCGACCTCGATCCGCGAGGCCGTGACGGACGTGCAGTTCACGTTGCTCCTCACCATCGTGCTCGTCGTACTGGTGATCTTCCTCTTCCTGCGGCGCGTGACCGCGACGATCATTCCCGCCGTGGCGGTCCCGATCTCGCTGATCGCGACGCTCGGCGCGATGTATCTTTTCGGCTTTTCCATCGACAATATCTCGCTGATGGGCCTGACGCTCGCGGTGGGTCTCGTGGTCGACGACGCCATCGTCATGCTGGAGAATATTTTCCGGCATATGGAGGAGGATGGCCTGCCGGCCTTCCAGGCGGCCCTCAAGGGATCGAGGGAAATCGGCTTCACCATCATCTCGATCTCGATCTCGCTCGTGGCCGTCTTCATTCCCGTGCTTTTGATGGGAGGGGTCGTCGGCCGCATCTTCAATGAATTCGCCGTCGTGGTGACGGTGGCCATCGTTGCCTCGATGTTCGTCTCCCTGACGTTGACGCCGATGCTGTGCTCGCGCCTGCTCAAGCTGCCGCGTGCGAAGCGTGGAGCCGAAGCGCATCATGAGCACAAGCGCGGCGTCTCGGTCCGCGCCTATGACTGGCTGTTGACGCTGTGCCTTCGGCACCATTTCATCGTTTTCCTGATTTTCCTTGCCACAGCCGCCACTTCGGCCTGGCTGCTCAAAACCTCGCCGAAGGGCTTTTTCCCGGAAGAGGATATCGGCCAGGTTTCCGTCACCACGATCGCGCGCCAGGACATTTCCTACGACGCCATGGTGAAGTTGCAGGCAAAGGTGGAGAAGGTCTTCGAGCAATCGCCCTATGTGGCGCACGTGGCCTCGTCGGTCGGCGGCAATCCCTACAGGGGCACGCCGCTCAACCAGGGGCGCATGTTCGTGGAACTGAAGCCGAAGGATCAGCGGCCGGACATCGAAACCGTCCTTTCGGCGTTGCGGCACAAACTCTCCGATATTCCCGGCATCAGCACCTACATGCAGCCGGTACAGAACCTGCGGCTCGGCGCGCACTCCTCGGCCAGCCAATACCAGGTTGTCGTCCAGGGACTGGACAATGACGAGACCAACAGCTGGGCGCAGAAGCTCGAGGCCGCGATGGCGGCCGATCGCGCGAATTTCACCGACGTGAATTCGGACCTCCAGAACGACGCCCTGCAGGCCACCCTGATCGTGGACCGCGACAAGGCGTCGACGCTCGGGGTCGATACCGATACCCTTCGATCCGCTATCTACGGGGGATTCGGGACGGAGCAGATATCGACGATTTTCGGCTCCGCCGACAGCTATGAAGTCATCATGGAACTCGATCCGAGGATCAACTGGTCGCCCGAAAGGATGCTGGCGATCCAGGTGAGAACCTCCAGCGGAAGCCTGGTTCCATTGGGCGCGTTCGCGCGCGTCGAGCGCACGACCGGCGCTCTGACGGTGAACCAGTTGGGGCAGCTTCCTGCCGTCACCATTTCCTACAACCTGCCGAAGGGTGTCGCGCTCGGCCAGACAGTGCAGCGGATCGAGGCCCTGAAGCAGGAGATACGCATACCCAAGACGATCTCGACCGCCTTTGCCGGCAATGCCAAGACGTTCGAGCAGTCGCTTGCCAACCAGGGTTATCTGATCGGCGGCGCCGTTCTCACGATCTATATCGTGCTCGGCATGCTTTACGAGAGCTTCATCCACCCGCTGACGATCCTGACCGGCCTGCCGTCGGCGGTGCTCGGCGCGCTGATCGCGCTCCGCCTGGCCGGTATGGACCTGTCGGTTATAGCCGTCATCGGCATCCTGATGTTGATTGGCATCGTCAAGAAGAACGGCATCATGATGATCGATGTCGCGCTGGTGCTGAGGCGTGAAGGACGATCTCCGCTGCAGGCGATCCACGATGCCAGCGTCATGCGTTTCCGGCCGATCATGATGACGACCCTTGCGACGATCATGGGAACGCTGCCGATCGCGCTCGGCACCGGCGCGAGCGCGGAACTGCGCCAGCCTCTGGGCGTCGCGGTGGTAGGCGGCCTTATTGTCTCGCAGGCCCTCACATTGTTCGTGACGCCAGTGGTTTACCTCTATTTCGAGTGGCTTTCCGGTTTCCTGCTGCGGCTGCTGCCGTCGCACGGAAAGCACGACGAGCCTGAGACGATGGAAACCGTGGCTGAAAAGAACGATTCGGCGGAGGAACTGCGGCCGGCGGCGGAGTGAGGTTCAGCCTTTTTTTGCATCTGTGTGCGGCGCTTGCCATTTTCACGTCGAGCCTCTATATGCGCGTTCATTCCACACACGGATCAGGTTTCGAGCCGGGAGACATCCGGCCGCGACCACCGGTGGCATAGCGGGAACTCCCGCCTTGTCGAGGTCCGTGGAGGTCCAACCGGAAAGGAACTTTCGAATGGCTCTGCCTGATTTCAGCATGCGCCAGCTTCTGGAAGCTGGCATTCATTTCGGCCACCAGACACATCGCTGGAACCCGAAGATGGCGCCTTATATTTTCGGCGCGCGCAACAACATCCACGTCATCGACCTGTCGCAGACGGTGCCGCTGCTGCATCAGGCGCTGAAGGTCGTTTCCGACACCGTCGCCAGCGGCGGCCGCGTTCTGCTCGTCGGGACCAAGCGTCAGGCGTCGGAAATCATCGCCGACGCGGCGCAGCGTTCGGCGCAATATTACGTCAATTCGCGCTGGCTGGGCGGCATGCTCACCAACTGGAAGACAATCTCCAACTCGATCCAGCGTCTGCGGAAGCTCGACGAACTTCTGTCGGGCGAGGCACAGGGCTTCACCAAGAAGGAGCGCCTCAACCTCGAACGCGAACGCGACAAGCTCAACCGTGCGCTCGGCGGCATCAAGGACATGGGCTCGACGCCGGACCTGATGTTCGTGATCGATACCAACAAGGAAGCGATCGCTATCCAGGAAGCCAAGCGTCTCGGCATCCCTGTCGTCGCTATCGTCGATTCCAACTGCGATCCGGATGTCGTCGACTATCCGGTCCCGGGCAATGACGACGCCTCGCGCGCGATCGCGCTTTATTGCGATCTGGTGGCCAAGGCGGCGCTCGACGGCATCGCGCGCCAGCAGGGCGCGTTGGGCGTCGATATAGGTGCTGCGGCGGAAGCTCCGGTCGAACCGGCGCTTGAAGAAATGCCTGCGGCCCCGGTTGCCGAAGCCGCTCCGGCGGAAGGTTCTGCCGGCGCCTGAGGGACGGTGGGCCCGCCCGGCTCAGGGCCGGCGGGTGTCACGGCACGGATAGAAGCCGGGCGCGGCCCCATTTCCCGCGCCCCGAACCGGCGCTCCCCGATCGCTCGACGGAGCGCTTTCGCTTTTTGAATGACGAGGCGAAAATGAGTATTTCAGCTGCACAGGTTAAGGAACTCCGCGACATAACCGGCGCGGGCATGATGGATTGCAAGGCGGCGCTGGCCGAGACCAACGGTGATATGGAAGCCGCTGTCGACTGGCTGCGCAAGAAGGGCATTGCGAAGGCCGACAAGAAGGCGGGCCGTACGGCCGCCGAGGGTCTGATCGGCGTCGCGTCGGACGCGCTTTCCGCCGTTGTTGTCGAAGTCAATTCCGAAACCGATTTCGTGGCGCGCAACGAGGCGTTCCAGGAAATCGTCCGCAATGTCGCCAAGGCCGCGCTTTCGACCGGCGGTTCGAGCGAGGCGGTGGCGAGTGCGCCCTATCCGGGATCGCAGAAGAGCGTGGCGGACACGATCAAGGATGCCGTCGGCACCATCGGCGAGAACATGGGCTTCCGCCGCTCGAAGAAACTCGGCGTCGGTGCGGGAACGGTCGCCACCTACGTTCATAACGCCATCGTCGACAATCTCGGCAAGATCGGCGTCCTCGTTGCCATCGAGACCGAGGGCAATGCCGATGCCGCCCGCACTTTCGGCCGGCAGGTCGCGATGCACGTTGCGGCCACCAATCCGCTGGCGCTGACGACCGACGAGATCGATCCCGCCACGGTTGCACGCGAGAAGAACATCTTCTCCGAGCAGGCGCGCGCGTCCGGCAAGCCGGAAGCCATCATCGAGAAGATGGTGGAGGGCCGGCTGCGGAAATTCTACGACGAGGTCGTCCTGTTGAAGCAGGCTTTCGTCATCAATCCGGACTTCACGGTCGAGCAGGCGCTGAAAGCAGCCGAAAAAGATATCGGCGCGCCGGCGGCGATCACCGGCTTCGTCCGGTTCGCCCTCGGCGAGGGAATCGAGAAGGAGACCTCCGATTTTGCCGCCGAGGTGGCGGCCGCCGTCAAGAAATAAGCAATCTCGATTGTATCCGCTCATTGGGGCATCGCGTGACATCGCGATGCCCTTCGTGTATCGCATCGACGGTCATCAGGCTGAAAACGGGAACCCGTTCGGCGGACAACCGATGCAAAGGCAGATGAAGAGGTAACGATGACCGGAAGTCCCCGCTATCGCCGTGTGCTTCTCAAGGCCTCCGGCGAAGCCCTTATGGGAAGCCAGGGCTTCGGCATCGATGTCTCGGTCGTCGACCGTATCGCGGCGGACATCAAGGAAGCCCGCGATATGGGCGTCCAGGTCGCGGTGGTCATCGGCGGCGGCAACATCTTCCGCGGCGTCGCCGTCGCATCCAAGGGCGGCGACCGCGTTACGGGCGACCATATGGGCATGCTCGGCACCGTCATCAATTCGCTAGCGCTTAGAACCTCGCTTGTGAAGATAGGCGTGGAAGCCGTTGTTCTTTCGGCAATTGCGATGCCCGAGCTTTGCGAGAGTTTTTCGCAACGGCAGGCGACGGCCTATATCGATGCGGGCAAGGTCGTTATTTTCGCCGGCGGCACCGGGAATCCGTTTTTCACCACCGATTCAGCCGCGGCGCTCCGCGCCGCCGAGATCGGCGCGGACGCCCTGTTCAAGGGAACCCAGGTCGATGGCGTCTATTCGGCCGACCCGAAGAAAGACCCCGCCGCCAAGCGCTTCGACCATATCACGCACGAAGAGGTGCTGCGGGAAGGCCTCAATATCATGGATATGACGGCGATAGCGCTTGCGCGAGAGAACAACATCCCGATAATTGTCTATTCGATACATGAAAAAGGCGGTTTGGGCGCGATCCTCAGAGGTGAGGGCCGCCGCACGGTCGTATCGGACAATTGAGGGAAAATCCGGCTTCCGCCGAGGTCCTTTCCCCGGAAGGCGTGTTTCTTTCGGGTAAGGAGCCGCCGAAGGAGTGGCTTTGGCATTTGAATCCCGGCTTGCGCCATGCGATTTCCAAAGGTCGAAGCTTCGCTGGAATCAAGGCGTTACCGGGATGTGTGAAACAGCCATGGATGGCGCTGGGGAGTAAAAGGCAATGAGCGACGACGTCGATTTCAAGGATTTGCAGCGGCGCATGGAAGGCGCGATCGGCGCCTATCAGCATGACCTTGCTTCGCTTCGGACGGGACGCGCTTCCTCGAACCTCCTCGACCCGGTCAATGTCGATGCCTATGGTTCCTCCATGCCCATCAACCAGGTCGCGACGGTCACGGTTCCCGAGTCGCGGATGATCTCGGTTTCTGTGTGGGACAAATCGCTTGTCGCGGCGGTCGACCGGGCGATCCGTGAATCCAATCTGGGCTTCAACCCGATCATGGACGGGACGACGCTTCGCATTCCACTGCCGGAACTTAACGAAGAGCGGCGCAAGCAATTGGTAAAGATCGCGCATCAATATGCGGAGCAGGCGCGCGTCGCCGCCCGTCATGTCCGGCGCGACGGGATGGAAAATACCAAGAAAGCCGAGAAAGACGGCAAGATAAGCCAGGACGACAGCCGCGCGCATTCGGAACGCGTGCAGAAGATGACCGACGAGACGATCGCCACCATCGACCGGCTCCTTGCCGAGAAGGAAACCTGCAGGATCTCGGTTTCCTTCT
>SCRB01000624.1 GCA_004299545.1 Rhizobiaceae bacterium | reverse complement strand
GTTCGTTCCCACGACCTGACGAATGCCGGCAGCTTCCCGCAGAACACGTCGGGCGGCCAGCTTTCGGCAGGACAGGCGGGCGCCGGGGGCGGCTATCTCGGCATGGTCGAGGCGCTCAGGCAGATAACCGGCCAGCCGCTGTCGAAGAGGGTAGAGGGCGCGAAAACTGCGCTCGTCTCCGGTTTCGGCATGATCAATTACGACCGCGGCCTGTGCTCCGGCGCTGCGATCCTTCAGGGAAGCGGCGCATGACCGAACCGATCGCACGACCGCCGAAGAAAGACCCGCAGAAGGTCACGCGCCCGCCGGAACTGCCGCCGCTCGAGCGCAGCCGTGCATCGCTGAAGCTTTCGGCGTCCGCCGCGCGCGGCGTCTTCGCGCTCCAGGTCTGCGACGCCTGCCAGACGATTTCCTATCCGCCGCGCGATGCCTGCCCCGGCTGTCTCTCCACCGGCCTCAAATTCCGGCCGGTCGACGATGGCGGCGAGGTGATCGCCGAGACGGTGGTCCGCACCAGCACCGACCTTTATTTCCGCCAGCGCACGCCATGGCGGGTCGGCACCGTCAGGCTCGACTGCGGGCCGTCCATCGTGGCGCACCTGCATGGCGATGTCGTCGTTCCGGGGCGTGTGCGCATGGTGTCGAAACTCGACAAGAGCGGCAACGCCGTCCTGATGGCTCTTCCGACAGGGGAGACGGAGAACATGGCAGACGATCCCGAATTCCGCGAATTGACGGCGGACCCCAAATTTCGCCGCGTGCTGGTCACGGACGGCCGCGGGGTGATCGGGCAGGCCGTCGCCTCGGCCCTTTCGAAAGCCGGCGCTTCGATCGTCTTCGTCGGCATCGCCGAACCGTGGAAACCATTCCCCGGACAGGACCGGCTCACCGCCATCCCGAACGTCCAGATCATGGAACTCGACCTCACCGATACGATCTCGGTCAATGAACTTACCGGCGAGATCGGCGGCAAGACAGACATCCTCGTCAACACGGCCGACCATGTCCGGCCCGGCGGCCTGCTCGCCAGCGGAAGCCTCGTGACGGCGCGCGATTCCTTCGATGTCAACGTCTTCGGATTGCAGCGTCTGGCGCAGGCATTCGGTCCGGGCATGCGGGCCCGTGGCGCGGACGGCACGAATTCGGCCGCAGCCTTCGTCGACGTGCTGCCGGTCTATGCGCTCGCCAACACGCCCGATTTCGGCTTCTATTCGGCCAGTGCCGCAGCCCGCCATTCGCTGCTGCAATGCCTGCGGGCCGAACTGAGGCCGGGCGGCGTCCGCGTCATGAGCGTCTTCACCGGCCCCGTCGAGGACGATTGGCGCCAGCATGTCCCACCGCCCAAGGTCCTGCCCGGCAAGATCGCCGAAGCCGTCGTCGCGGCGCTGAGAGGCGGTATCGAGGAGACCTTCGTCGGCGATGTTGCGAGGGACATCGCCGCCCGCTTCCTCGATAATCCGAAGGTGCTCGAAAGGGAGCTTGGCCTGTGACCGATATGCCGAAGAAGGATGCGGCGGGCCTGCTTGCCGCTCTCGCCGCCGGTATCGGGGGGAACGGCATCGACGTGGTCGACCTCACCCATACGCTCACGCCGGATTTTCCCGTCATGGTGCTGCCGCCGGAACTCGGCCAATGCCAGCCTTTCCGTATCGAGGAAGTCTCGCGCTATGACGAACGCGGGCCTGGCTGGTACTGGAACAACATCTCGATGAGCGAGCATGCCGGCACGCATTTCGACGCGCCGGCGCACTGGATTTCCGGGCGCAACCTGCCGCATGCCACCGTCGATCAACTCCCCTTCGAAAAGCTGATCGCTCCGGCTGTGGTGCTCGATTTTTCGCGGGAAAGCGCGGCCGATGAGGATTTCCTGCTGACGGCGGCGC
>SCRB01000067.1 GCA_004299545.1 Rhizobiaceae bacterium | reverse complement strand
GCCGCCTCGCCGCCAAGATAGGAAAGGCCGAGCACGAGACCGGCGACGATAATGCCGAGCGGGTTGAGGCGTCCGAGGAAGGCAACGATGATGGCGGTGAAACCATAGCCAGGCGAGATCACGGGCTGCAGCTGGTTCACGTTGCCCGCCACCTCGCAGATGCCGGCGAGCCCGGCCAGCCCGCCGGAAACGATGAAGGAGAAGAAAACCATCCTGCCGGCGGAAAAGCCGGCGAAGCGCCCCGCGCGTGGACTCTCCCCGATGACCTTGACCTCGAAACCCTTCAGCGTCCGGCCGAGCACGAACCACAGGATGAGCGCGGCGACGATGGCGATGACGATACCCCAATTCGCGTTGCCGGATTCGGGAAACAGGTCGGGAAGCGTCGCCGCGCTGCTGAACTGAATGGTCTGCGGGAAGCCATGGCCGTTCGGATCGCGCCACGGACCGCGGACCACCCAGTCGAGAAAAAGCCCGGCGACATAGACCAGCATCAGGCTGGTCAATATCTCGTTGGTATTGAACCGGACCTTGAGGAAAGCGGGGATCGCCCCATAGAGCGCACCGCCCGCCATGCCCATCAGGAGCATCAGCGGCAGGGTGAAGGCGTTCTGGAACTCCGGATACATCACCGGCAGGATCGAGCCGGTGATGGCGCCGATCGTGAACTGCCCTTCGGCGCCGATGTTCCAATTGTTGGAGAGATAACAGACGGCCAGGCCTGCCGCGATCATGATCAGCGGCGCCGCCTTGAGCGCGAGTTCGTGGATCGACCAGAGCTGTGTCAGCGGTTCGATGAAGAACACGTACATCGTCGTCGCCGGGTTCTTGCCGAGGATCGCGAAGAGAATGGCGCCGAAGATCAGCGTGAGCGCAAGCGCGATAAAGGGCGACAGGACGGAGAAGAGAACCGAATGTTGCGGTCGCCGGACAAGTTCTATGCGCATCAGGCGGCTTCCACGGAATGAGGCGCGCTTTCAGGTGCGGCGCCGCCCATCAGGAGGCCGACCTTCTCATAAGTCGCTTCCGCGACTGGAAGGGGTTTCGACAGTTCGCCGTTGTGCATGACCGCGATGAAATCCGATATTTCGAAAAGCTCGTCCAGATCCTGGCTGATGACGAGCACCGCCGAACCGTTGCGCGCAAGCCCGATCAGAGCCTGGCGGATATGCGCCGCCGCGCCAGCGTCGACGCCCCATGTCGGTTGGTTGACCACCATGACCGCGGGTTGGCGGTCGAGTTCGCGCCCGACGAGGAACTTTTGCAGATTGCCGCCGGAGAGCGCCGCCGCTTCAGGGTCTTCGCCGCTTTTTCTCACGTCCATCATTTCGACGATACGTTTCGCGGCAGCCGCAAGCGCGCCTCGCCTGACGGTGCCAAGGCCACCAAGAAGCGTTTTGCCGTCGGTCCTGTAGCGCGAAAGCAGGAGGTTTTCCGACAGCGTCATGCGGGGCGCGGCGCCATGGCCCAGGCGTTCCTCGGGAACGAACGCGGCGCCGAGTTCGCGCCGTTCGGAAATGCCGAGCCGGCCTGCATCCTTGCCGCGAAACCGGACCGTGCCTGCATCGTTTTGCTGCACCTCGCCGGAAAGCGATTCGAAAAGCTCGCCCTGCCCGTTGCCGGCAACGCCCGCTATGCCGACCACCTCCCCGGCCAGAACGGAAAGATTGATGGCGCGGAGCGG